>JAEYXG010000235.1 GCA_023428585.1 Bacteroidota bacterium | reverse complement strand
ATATTATCACCTCTCAGTTAAACAGATACACTAACCTCTATTACATGCCATCATAATCTTTCAGCTGACTCTTTAGAAAGATCTGTTGTGTAATCTGCATGATCTGGATTTGCGTAATCTGAGTTCTATAATGTATTTATATTCATGGTTTTATAGAGCGTCAATATGAATGATTCTATTGACATTCTTAAATTGTTGTAACGCTTATTTTGAATCAACATGATATAGCATTTACAGCTTCCTATTAATATTGTTTGATGATTATAAAAGGGTTAACTTTAAGTGATAATACCACTATCTGCCATTTGTTACAAGATAGCATACCTGTTTGTCACAAAACCGGAATTGCACGAAATTTGTTAGTGGTGTTACTTAATTACCAAGTATCATCTGCCGGCAGGTGAACGATCGTAATTTTATAACCTCAAAATTGGTAACCATGGAAAACGAATTTAAAGTAAAAGGGGAGGAGCTGCTCGCTAAAATCAAGCAGTTAATCCATGATGGCAACATCAGCAGGGTAATCATCAAGGATGATGACGGCAAAGTGTACCTTGAAATCCCGGTGACAATTGGTGTTATTGGTGCAGTTTTTGCTCCGGTACTCGCTGCTGTTGGTGCACTGGCTGCGCTGGCTGCCAATTTTACCATTGAAGTTGTCCGCAAAGACTGAAAGTGCTTAAAACAAAATATATTAACTATCTTTGCACACTCCTTCAGGAACTCGGTACAGTCCTTCAGGATACACGGTAGAACCACATTACATTAATTTATACTTACATTAAAATGAATATTGAACTTCAGAAAACAGGCGACCTGACCGCAACCCTTAAAATTGATCTGTTGACATCGGACTATGAGGAGAATGTAAATAAAGTACTTAGAGATTATCAGAGAAAGGCTCAGATGCCCGGTTTCAGACCAGGCAAGGTGCCCTTTGGACTTACTAAAAAGATGTATGGCCAGGCTGCTACTGCTGATGAAATAAACAAGTTGCTGAGTGAAACCCTTGATAATTATATCAGGGATAACAATATCCAATTGCTGGGTAATCCCCTTGCAAATACTGAGAAAACTGAACAGGTTGACTTTTCTACTGCCGAGAATATGAGCTTCTATTTCGACCTTGCTTATTCTCCTTCTTTTGAGGTTAACCTCTCACCTGAGCTGGGAGTAACTTACTTTAATATTACCGCATCTGACAAAATGGCAACTGACTATCTGGCAGATATCCGCCTAAGACAAGGCGAAATGACAGTTGTGGAGTCAGCAGCAAAAAATGATCTTATCAAAGGTGATTTCGTTGAATTGAATGAAGATGGATCAGTTAATGAGAACGGTTTAAAGACTTCAGGTACTATCAATACCACGACTGTAAAGGATGAAGAAACGCTGAAATCCCTTATCGGAATTACCAATGGTTCGGTTGTTAAGATTGATCCTGACAAGCTCACAGAGAGCAATGATGATAAGGCAACCATGCTTGGTATTACACCTGAAGTGGCAGAAACGGTAAACGCATCTTTTGAATTCACTGTTACTGAGATCAACAGGATGATGCCTGCTGAACTGAACGAGGAATTTTATGAGAAGATATTCCCGGGCGCGGAGATAAAGACGGAAGCTGAAATGCTTGAAAAGATCAAACAGGAAGCAAACCAGTCGTTTGTGGCTGAATCTGACCGCAAATTCTTCAACGATGCCATCGAGGCAATCATTGAAAATGCAAATATTACCCTGCCTGACGATTTCGTGAAGAGATGGTTGGTTGAAACCAATCCTGATAAACTCACCCCGGAAGATGTGGAACGGGATTATGAAGGTTACGGCAGGTCATTACGCTGGCAATTGATTGAAAACAGATTGGTAACTGAAAACAATATCGGCGTTACGGAAGAGGAAATTAAAGATGTGTTCAGGGGCTATTTCCGCAGACCGGGCACAGAAGAAATGGATGAAGAGACTAAGATGCGCATCGACGGCATTGCCGATTCTTTCATGAAGAACAAGGAAGATGCTGGGCGCATTCGCAATCAATTATTTGAAAAGAAATTAAACGACCTGCTGAAAGAGAAAATTCAGGCAAAACAGGAAAATTTAACCTACGAGGATTTTATGAAACTCGTCACAACTAAATAATAAAACTATGGACCATAATGAATTTAACAAATATGCTACCAGGCACCTTGGTATAAGCAGTACATCACTGCGCAAGTATCAATCAGTTGCAACGGGTTATATTTCCCCAACAATCATTGAGGAACGTCAGTTGAATATAGCCACTATGGATGTGTTTTCACGTCTTATGATGGACCGTATTATCTTTCTTGGAGTCCCCATTGATGACTATGTAGCTAATATCATCCAGGCACAACTTCTGTTCCTTGAGTCGGTTGACTCAAAGAAGGATATCCAGATATACCTGAATACACCGGGAGGCAGCGTTTATGCCGGACTGGGTATATATGACACCATGCAGTACATAACTCCTGATGTTGCCACCATTTGCACGGGAATGGCTGCATCCATGGGTGCCGTATTGCTTTGTGCCGGTACAAAGGGAAAGCGCACGGCCCTGAAACACTCCCGTATATTGATTCACCAGCCAATGTGTGGTGCTCAGGGACAGGCTTCAGATATTGAAATCACTGCCCGCGAGATACTGAAAATGAAGAAAGAGCTGTATGATATCATTGCAGATCACTCAGGTCAGACATTCAAGAAAATTGAAAAGGATTCTGATCGTGATTACTGGATGACTTCAGAAGAGGCAAAGGAATATGGTATGATTGACGAAGTTCTGCTTAGGACTAAAAAATAATAGTGCCATAAAGGATTTGTATCTTATAATATAATATTATGCCGAAAAAGGAAGAAAGATGTTCGTTCTGCGGGAGGCCCCGTAGTGAGACAAATATGCTGATATCAGGTTTGGATGCCCATATTTGCAACTACTGCGTTGAACAGGCGGAGGATATCATTCAGGAGGAATCGAAATCAAGCAGGGAAAAGGATTTCTCCAAAATCAAGCTTCATAAACCTGCAGAAATCAAGAATTATCTTGATCAGTATGTCATTGGTCAGGATGATGCCAAGAAAATTCTGTCGGTTGCCGTTTACAATCATTACAAGAGGATCAATCACCCATCGGCAAAGACTGCTGAAGTGGAAATTGAGAAGTCAAATCTTATACTCATAGGAGCCACCGGGACAGGTAAAACGCTGTTGGCACGTACTATTGCCAAATTATTGAATGTTCCGTTCTGTATTGCCGATGCCACTGTTTTGACAGAAGCAGGTTATGTGGGTGAAGATGTGGAAAGTATTTTATCCCGATTATTGCAGGCTGCCGATTATGATGTTGCCGCAACCGAAAAGGGCATCGTGTTTATTGATGAGATTGACAAGATTGCCCGTAAGAGTGACAATCCTTCCATAACCCGTGATGTATCGGGTGAAGGAGTACAACAGGCGCTGCTGAAACTATTGGAAGGTGCAGTGGTTAATGTTCCGCCTCAGGGTGGCAGAAAACATCCTGAGCAGCGGATGATACAGATCAATACCCAGAATATCCTGTTTATTGCCGGTGGTGCCTTTGATGGTATAGAAAAGAAGATCGCCTCCAGAATTCAGGCTAATATTATGGGTTATGCTGCTGCAAAAGAGCAGGAAATAGACAAGAATAACCTGTTACAGTATATTGCTCCGCAGGATCTCAAGAGCTTTGGCTTGATACCTGAGTTGGTGGGACGTATGCCTGTGGTTACCTATCTGAGTCCTCTGGATAAGGATGCCTTACGCAGAATACTTACTGAACCCAGGAACTCGCTGGTTAAGCAGTTTACCCAATTATTTGAACTTGACGGGATTAAGTTTACGATAAGTGAGCCTGTCTTTGAGTTTATTGTGGAGAAGGCAATTGAATTCAAACTTGGGGCCCGTGGTCTGCGATCAATTATGGAAACTATACTTACCGATGCAATGTTTGAATTTCCTTCGGATAAGAATGTAACAGAGTTCAAACTAACCCTGGACTACGCAGAACAGAAGTTGAGTAAGATCAGTCAGTCGAAGCTGCGCGTTGCTTAAACTGTCGCGGCATTTACAATATATTGGCATTCTTTTTGTTTATATTGAATACAAATGACTGACTGAATGAACCGTTTGGTTTTTAGCATATTATTTACTTTATCCCTTTTACCGGCAGCTTTGGCACAATCACCACGTGATATAATTGTGGTTAAGGCAAGGATCATTAAAGGGGATACTATTCCCATGATGGACTTACCGGAGGTAAGGATCAAGGGGTATGTTATTTATCGTACGCCAAGCGAACAGCGCAGGTACGACAAGTTGGTGCGTAATGTGAAGAAGGTTTATCCTTATGCACACCTTGCAGGGATTAAATTGCGCGAGTACGATGAAATGATGGCAGGCCTCTCGGAAAAAGAGCAGAAAAAGCTCTACCGGAAGGCAGAGGACGAACTGAAAGCGGAATTTGGGGAAGAGTTGAAAGCACTCACCATCACTCAGGGACATATTCTGCTGAAACTGGTCGACAGGGAAGTTGGTAATCCTACCTATAATATCGTGAAGGAACTACGGGGTACGTTCGTGGCATTCTTCTGGCAGAACCTCAGCCGACTATTCGGCTACAACCTGAAGGATAAATATGATCCCAATGGGAGGGACAGGGATATTGAGATCATTGTTCAACGTATTGAAAATGGGACGATCTAATTTAC
>JAEYXG010000166.1 GCA_023428585.1 Bacteroidota bacterium | reverse complement strand
ATATTATGCCGGGGAACGCTTTTCTTACCAGTACCAACTTGATTGTTTGCCATTTTGTTGCACCAAGTGACAATGATGCTTCGCGAAGCTCATCGGGCAGAGTTTTAAATACCTCTATCAGAATGTTGAGAATAAAAGGAATTATCATCACCGCCAGTACAATTGAACCTGCCAGAATACTATAACCTGATACTTGCTTTCCTAAAAACGGACCGAGGTAGTCAGAAATAAAGGGCACAATGATCAATATACCCCAAACTCCAAAAATTACCGAGGGTATTCCTGCAAGTATATCTATTACCGGATGCATTAGTCTTAATACCCAGGTCTTTGCATATTGCGTAAGATGAATGGCGGTTAAAAGACAAATAGGACCGGCAATAAGCAATGATACTACAGTTACCCATACCGAACTGAGAATGAAAGTCAGGAATCCAAATTTACCGGCTAAAGGGCGCCAGTCACTTGAAAACAAGAGTTTAAACAACGACTGGTTTTCAAGTAACATTGTTGATTTGATATATAAGCCAATACCTAAGATAAAAGGTAATAGAATAACTACAATCAACCCGATGATCATCCAGGTTGAATGCAATTTACTTCTTACATGACGTGTTACCTTGAAATAGCGGAACACATCCTTACTTTGAAAGTTTTTGTAGTTCACTCTTGACTTTTTCGTCTGTAAGGTTGACATATCCCGCATTATGTACAAATTTCTGTCCGTCAGTTACTATCCATTCAAGAAAAGCAATTACTGCTATATTAGTTGGTTTTCCTTTTGAAACAAAATAGAGATCACGTGCCGGAGGTGAAGGATATTTTCCTGAACTAATGGCGTCCATAATATCATCCAGTGTGTCGTACAAACGCTCATCTTCTCTTATTGTTCCATCATTGTTCATGTCAAGTGGTACGATGGCAATACCGGGGTATGGTTTCCTGGTGTTCATATCAAAGGCATAGTTGACATTATTATACCCCAGCCCTGATTTATCATTCTTTACAGCGTCGGCAATGCCCGGATCACCAAAAACGCCCACCCCTTTCAATGATTCCTGATTACTTCCTAGAAATTTGCCCCACATTTCTGCAGCACCGCAGGCATCTGATCGTGTGTAGGCATTTAACTTTGTTTTATCGGTGGTATTATAAAGATCACCCCATGTTTTTATCTTTTGGTTCAGATAAATATCCATGAGCATTTCTTTTGATATCCCATGTTGTGTAATCAGGTCAGCTGATTCGTTTTCCGGATTATATGTACCAACAACAGCATCTTTTGCTACTGCAATATACCATGCGCCTTTTGCTAATTCTTCAGGAGTAACTTCCCTAGAGAACATACCCAGGTCAACCATTTGTGAAAGAGCATCTGTCATACCTTTTCCAGCTCCTCCTGCTGAAATATCTATCCTAACATCAGGATTCAGTTTCTGGAATTCCTCAGCCCATAAAACTGCCATCGGATATAAGGCAAATGCCCCTGAAATGGATATGGTTCCCTTTATGGTTCCATCAGCCTGTCGTACTGATTTACTATCCCTGTTGCTGCAAGAAAGGTTTACAATCATCAAAATTGAAAGTAAAACTGCCAATATTAAAGCAGAACGATGGTTTTTGTTTATCATTTTATAGAAGATTAATATTTAACTTTATGTTAGAAACATTAACTAGTTGCAACATAATAACTTTCAGGATAATTGAAGTAACTGTTTTTAATTAACCAACAAGACACATGTTCTGAATAGTATTTGCATCTCACACGTTATAATTCCTTAAATAACTTACCCGGCTTTGAAGTGCTAAATTAGATAAAATCTATGGATGCAGTTTACATTTATTAATTTAATTAGAAACCAAAAAATGTTAATAATTCTTGCCAATAGCCATATCTGCAATAATTTCATCAGGTAGTTTTTCTATAATTCATGATTGCCCAACTGTTTAGTAAGAGAGCCATAAATGAAATTATTCCAATGTGTGGCAAGATTTCACTGAATCCGCTTCCCTTTAAAATTACCATCCTGAATACATCTATTATGTAACTCACCGGATTGACCCTTGCTATAACCTTTGCCCAATCCGGCATGCTGTCAATGCTTGTAAACAGTCCTCCCAGAAGGATAAATATCATGATAAAGAAGAAGTTAATGAACATGGCCTGCTGCTGCGTTTCGCAATAGGTTGAAATAAGCAATCCCAAACCAAGTACCGCCAACAGATAAACCCATATAAAACTGTATAGTACCAATAAGCTACCGGCAGGAACAATGCCATAAACCAGCCAGGATAGAAGAAGCCCAATAGTGAATACAACATTTCCAATAACCCAGAATGGTATTAGCTTACCCAATATGAAGAACGACTTTTTAACAGGTGTTACGTTTATCTGCTCTATGGTTCCAATTTCCTTTTCCCTGACAATGTTAAGTGCTGCGAGAAATCCTCCTATAATTGTTACCAGTAATGCCAAAATACCGGGTACCATAAATGACTTGTAGTCCATTTGAGGATTATACCAGTTGGAGTTTACCAAATCAATAACCAAAGCCTGATTTCCCTGATTGGATGTAATAAGTTTCATCCTAAGTGTCTGGTTATAGTTTTTTATGATGTTATTCAGGTAGGATGCTCCAATGTTTGCTTTCGTTCCATTTATGGCGTTCACTGCAATCAATACCTGCTGCTTGCTTTCACGCACAAGGTTTCTTTCAAAGCCTTCCGGTATTTCTAGTATCAGATCGGCTTTATCAGATTCTATTAGTTTCAAAGATTTCTTGTACGACTGGTTGTACTCGGCTAGTTTGAAATAACCTGAACCAATGATGGTTGACACCAGTTGCTGGGAATAGGTTGAGTGATCATTGTCAACCACAGCCAGGTTGATATTCTTTATCTCGTAATCGGCGGCAAGTGGAAGCAGTAATAGTTGCATAATAGGCATACCAATGATGATTCTCACCATTGCCTTATATCTGAATATCTGCTTGAATTCCTTCTCAAGCAGGAATAGTAATGTCCTCATGCCAACCTTACTTTAAAGTTTTTAATACTCAATGCAAAGAAGAATACGGTAATTGCAACAAGGGCTAATGTTTCCAAATAGATGGCACTAAAGCCCAAACCTTTGATCATGACTGACTTGACAATCACATAGTACCATCTTGCGGGTATAATGTTTGCAATCCACTGTAAAACTGCAGGCATGTTCTCCAATGGGAACATAAAGCCACTAAACAGAATTGTGGGTAATAGCATGCCAATCAATGAAATGAGCATGGCTATCAATTGTGAATTGGTTATTATACTAATAAAGATGCCAATACCCAAGCAAGTGATTATAAATAGAGTACTCTCAGCAAATAGCAGCAACAGACTGCCATTGACCGGCAATTGAAGCACGAATACACTCAGTAAGACAATAGTTGTTACGTTTACCCAAGATAGCGCCAGATAAGGGACGGCTTTAGCCATTATTACCAACCATGGCTTGAATGGTGATATCAGCAATACTTCCATTGTTCCTGTTTCCTTCTCCCTAACAATGGTTATGGCTGTCATCATAACACAAACAAGCATCAATACAAGGGCCATCACTCCCGGAACGAAGTTATGTGCACTCTTTAGCTGTGGATTGTAGAGCATTCGCGTTTGGGGTACTATGTTAATTGTTTCTGTGCCTATACCTGCCCCCATTTTATTTAATTCAACCTGGTAATCCTGAATTATAGCAGCCAGATAGTTCTTCAACAGGTTAGCCGTATTGGGATCAGAAGCATCAGCAATCAATTGAACTGATGCTTTTTTATCGTGTGCTAGGATCAGGTTGAATTCAGCAGGTATAATCAATACCAGCTTCAGTTTGCCTTTCTCAAACACATCTTCAATTTCCTTCTCCTCAAGCAAAATATTGCTCACTTCGAAATAACTACTGGCGTCTATGCGGCTAATGAGCTTATGTGATGCCTGGTCCTTTGCCTTATCAATCACCACCAGCTGAGTGTTTTTTATTTCATTCGACAGTGCAAATCCAAAAATCAGAATTTGCATTACGGGCATTCCAAACAGTATCAGTAAAGTTCTCCGGTCACGGAATACATGAGCAAATTCCTTTTTTACAAACGCGCCAAATTGTTTCATAATGATCAGTTTATTAAGCGTTTATTTACTCAGCTCTTTTAGCTCCCCTGGCCAATCGGTAAAATACCTCATCCATATTTGCAGCTTCATATTTTTGCTTGAGTGCTCCAGGTGAATCCAATGCTTCAATCCTGCCATCAACCATTATCGACAACCTGTTGCAATACTCCGCCTCATCCATGTAATGTGTTGTTATAAAAATGGTTATACCATTTCCAGCAGCTTCATAAATGAGATCCCAGAATTGTCGGCGTGCCAGCGGATCCACTCCTCCTGTCGGCTCATCAAGAAATACAATTTTCGGCTCATGCAGTATGGCTACTGAAAACGCCAGTTTTTGTTTCCATCCTTGCGGCAAGGAGGCAACCAGTTTATTTGCCTGAGGTTCAAGACTTAACCTATAAACCAGTTCTTCACTTTTGAGCTTGATGCGACTATTGCTCAGTTTATATATGCCACCAAACAATTTAATATTCTCGAGTACAGTAAGATCCTCATAGAGAGAGAATTTCTGGCTCATATAGCCTATGTTCGATTTGATCTTTTCAGCCTGGCTATAGACATCAATGCCTGCAACAGTGGCTTTACCTGAGGTTGGCTTCGACAAACCGCACAGCATTCTCATGGCTGTGGTTTTACCGGCTCCATTAGCTCCTAAAAAGCCAAATATCTCTCCTTTGTCAACAGTAAAAGTAATATTGTCAACTGCTGTGAAATTGCCAAACTTCTTGGTAAGTCCTTCTGTAATTATTACTTCCTCTTTCATGGCTCAAGCTCTTAACAAGTGTATAAAACAATCTTCAATGGAGGGAGTATCAGGTTCCATCTGAAGGTTATGATGCTCTTTTTCATAAAGGTAGTTTCTCAATTCTTCAACATTTATGCTCTCTTTCTTAAAAGAAAAATGGACATTCTCACCAAAAGGATAGGCATATATTTGATTTGACCATGCTTTGATGTGGTTCAATAATGCAGGTGTACTGACTGATTTGGCCTTGTATAGTTCTTGTGGAAAGGCATCTATTATTGCCTGTGGTGTTTCAATGGCCAGTATTCTCGATTTTTGCATCAAAGCAATCCTGTCGCACAGCGTAGCTTCATCCATGTAGGGGGTCGATACCAATATGGTAATACCTTCATTCTTAAGTTTTTTAAGCATTTGCCAGAACTCCTTTCTTGATACCGGGTCAACCCCGGTTGTTGGCTCATCAAGGAACAAAACGGTAGGCTTGTGTATAAGGGCACAACTCAACGCCAGTTTCTGCTTCATTCCTCCTGATAATTTACCGGCTCTCCTGTCCTTGAATGGTTCAAGCTGCACATAAATATCCTTGATCAGATGATAGTTTTCCTTAATGGTTGTCTTAAAGACCGTAGCAAAGAAAGTGAGATTTTCTTCTACCGTAAGGTCCTGATATAGAGAGAACTTACCGGGCATATACCCTATGGTCTGCCTTATTTGCTTAAAGTCCTTCACTATATCCAATCCATCAACGGTAGCTTCTCCACCATCAGGAAGCAATAAGGTTGTCAATACCCTGAACAGACTTGTTTTTCCGGCTCCATCAGGTCCAATTATACCAAATATCTCACCCTTATTGACAGTAAACGAAACATTGTCGACAGCAACAAACCTATCCTTACCGTAATGCTTGCTTATCCCTTTAACTACAACTGCTTCCATTGCTTAAAAATTTGTCCGTTCATTATTTGAACCTAACCTCACCATACATCCCAATTTTCAGGTAACCATCATTTGGAACTCGTATCTTAACTGCATATACCAGGTTAGCCCGCTCTTCCTTTGTCTGTATTGTTTTAGGGGTAAATTCTGATTTTTCGCTTATCCAGTCAATAGTACCGCTGTACTCCTTATATCCATCTTTTGAATCATCTACAAAAACCTTTACACTCTGGTTCAGTTTAATGGAAGGCAACTGGTTGCCTGTTATATATGCCCTGAGTGTCAAGTTGGTAAGATCAGCTATCTTATATAAAGGTTTACCAGCAGCAGCCATTTCATTTACTCTTGAATATTGGGTAAGTACGGTTCCTGAAACTGGATTTACCAATCTGCAGTTATCAAGCTGATCATCAATTTGTTCTATCTGAATTTTAAGGGGATTAGTCTCTTCACTTAAACTGGCTGAAGTTATTTTGAGTGAAGAACGCAGAGCTTCAGACTGACTTGAAAGTATTGCTACCTGAGCATTAACATCATCCATTTGTTTTTGTGTAGCAGCTCCGGCTTTCAGCAGGTTTTCAATTCTAGTCTGTTCATGCTGTGCCTGCTTTAGTTGTTGCTGCAATGCCGACAATTGTGCCTGCACGTCAGGATTTTTGCTCAGCACAGCCCTTATCTGTGATTGCAATTGCTTTTTCTTGAGTACCAGCTGTGTGCTGTCAATATAGCCAATAATATCGCCTGCCTTAAGGGTGGTACCCTCTTCCAGATTCAATGAAGTAATAATTCCATTTACTTCAGCTGATATGATGGTTTCTTCAGCTTCAAATGTACCTGATGCATCAAATTGGTCGCTGTTCCTGTTGCAGGCTATCAAGCCCAATGTGAGCATGCATATTAGTGCTGTCTTTTTCATTTCAGTCATTATTTTATTGATTGTATACCGGTGATTAACTGATGATTATATTGTGCCATTAGCAACTGTATCTCATGAATGACCTTTGATTGCCTTGCATTGTCGGCAGCCGTCACTTCACGCAGATAGTCGGCACTGGTAATTACGCCATTTTCCAATTGTGCCAACGCTGCCGTACTTATATTCTCCCTTAATGATACAATCTGATTGTCGGCATCTATTAATTGCTGAATCTTATTCAATTCGGCATTCTGCTGAGTAATCTGCAGGTTCGTATTGAATAGAAAGGTTTCACGTTGTAATTCAATCTGTTGCCGTAAAATGGCATTGATCGACTTTTCTCTGTGTTTGTTGTAAAAGCCGGTTAAAGGAAAAGCTAATCGGGCTCCGGTAATATAGTATGTATCGGCATCAGGTTCCAGCATATTCAAGGCTGGTGATCCATAACCGCCTTGAAAAAAGAGGTTTACTTTAGGCAGATTCCTGGCGTTTATGGCTTTTGATTGTACCAGAGTGCTTTCAATTCGCTTGTTGAAAAGGACCAACTCGGGACGGTTGATTTCTTTGTTTATGTCAACTGCTGAGGGTATCTCCAGCACCGTTTGCTCATCCAACTGCCTATTTATAAAAATAGACAACATGGCCAGGAAGGCACCTCTGCCTGAATTCAACTCTACCTGGCGCTGTTCAATTTTAAGCAGTTCTGCTTTTAGTGCATCCACGTTACTTTTCAGAACTATACCATTAGAATAGGCTGCCTCTGTCTTCTCCAATCCCGCTAAAATATCCTTTTTCATCAATCTCGTTTGCTCAATTTGACCTTCATACAGCAGGATTCCAAAGTAGAGCTGGTTTATGCGCTCTCCTAACTTGTATAACTCAACCTCAGTAGTTTGTTTTTCAATCTCTTGCTGTATCTCTTGGGCCTTTTTTTGGGTATTCAGCACTCCCCCATCATAAAGCGTCTGGGTAATATCCACATATACTTTATACTGGTTCTTGTCAATCTCGGGGATCGTCAGATTTGGTATAGTGATCGGCAAACCGGTGACATCCGATTGATAGGTATACTGACCATTGATGGAAATTGATGGCAGAAAGCCTGATTTCACATTGCTTACCGAGTATTCTCCACTCTGTTTTATCAAATCAAGATTCCTGATTAGCGGATAGTTCTTCCTCGCGAGTTCATGACTCTGCTCCAAGGTCAGTTTCATTACCTGAGCGTAGACTGAGGGACTGCTAAACACCAATAAGAGTATGATGACTAGTTGTATGTCTCTTCGCGTTTTCTTCATGTCTGTATTTTTTATTCTTTGTCGAAGGTCGAAAAAAATGAAATGGCGTATTTAATCAACACTTAAAGCTTTACATCAAGAATGGCATTTACCCATAAAGGGATATATTTCTTCCTGTCGTTCATCAATTGATAGAATTCCTCCTTTTCAATACCTCCCAAACTGGTGAATATTGGCTTGGTGATGAATGGGAAGACCAGCAAGCCAATAATGGATAATAAAAACTGAACCGGATTGATATCATTGTTCCTGGCATGTATCTGCTTGAAGAAACTTGATTCCAATAATACTGGCATTAGCTGCACTTTAATCCCAAAATCATGGGGATTGTGCTTAAGTTCATTGAATACCATAATTGGAAGATCGGGGTTTTCAATAAGCATATCAGTATATGTATCGGCAACGATCTCAATCTTCACATCAAGTGAGAGTGACTCATTTATTAGTATAGGCACAATGGTACCAAACAATTGGTAAACCTTTTCCTGCATCACAAGGTCGAATAGCTTTTCCTTGCTCCTGAAATAATAGTTTACCAATGCCAGGTTTATACCCGCTTCTTCAGCAATGTCCCTTGTACGGGTTCCAAAGTATCCTTTTTGTGAAAACACCTTGCGGGCAGCTTCCTTGATCTTTTCTTCAGTGGATGTGTCCACTTCTACTTTTTTCCTTGTTGCCATGACCTGTAAATTTTTACGGCTACAAAGATAATTTAATAAATCGTATAAATCAAGCTTTTTAAACAATTGTTTAATTTATTTTCTCTTGGAATCTCAATTTACTCTCTTTCGCCTGATCCTTAGATCATCATAAAGCCGCATCTACCGTCCACTCTGTACTTGCAGACACACTTTTAGGAACCCTGAAAATAAATGATGCCACATGACGTTTCAATGAATCGCATCAACGTTGAAATTTGATAAATTTTTATGTTCTAAAAGTACATTACTTCATTTGTTGTTGATATATTTGCTGTTTAACTCAAAAAGTATACAAAAATCTATATGAAAATCACAATAGTTGGAACCGGTTACGTTGGACTTGTAACAGGCACTTGTTTTGCAGAGGTGGGAATCAACGTGGTATGTGTTGACATCGATAAAACCAAGATTGACAATCTAAAGAAAGGTATTTCACCTATTTATGAGCCTGGACTCGATGTGATGATTGCGCGTAACGTTGAAAAAGGGAGACTCCTCTTCTCTACCGATCTTCCCTCCTGTGTAAATGATACCGACATAATTTTCATTGCCGTAGGCACTCCCCCAGATGAAGATGGCAGTGCTGACCTCAAATACGTTCTTGAGGTGGCCCGTACTGTTGGGAAACACATGAACAAGCATATAATGATTGCCACCAAGAGTACTGTACCTGTTGGCACCGCACCAAAAGTAAGGAACGTAATACAGGAGGAACTTGACAAGCGGCAATTGAACCTTAGCTTTGATGTAGCATCCAATCCTGAATTTCTTAAAGAGGGTGATGCCATCAATGATTTTATGAAACCCGACCG
>JAEYXG010000141.1 GCA_023428585.1 Bacteroidota bacterium | reverse complement strand
CTGCAAATTAGCCTATTATATAAGGAAACGACTTCACAAACTTGGTGTTTGGAAAGGATTCAAGGCCGTTTATTCAACAGAGGTCGTCTCACGCAAGGCAGTTGCCCTGGCAGAAGGCGAAATGAATAAGAAATCAACCGTAGGTACTATTTCATATATGCCCGCCATGTTTGGCTGCTATTGTGCATCAGTGGTTATCAGGGACATTATGGAATTGTAGCTTGATATCCACATCGAAAGAAATAGGATAACAATTATTGTTTTTGATATTAAATTTTTAATATTTGTAGGTGCCGTATCGAATATTTTATAATTTTACTGAAAACACACTAGTTGACTAACCGGTTATCAATACCTGATAGATGATAAGCACATCTTTTGTAAAACCAACGTCAGTCGAAGAAAGCAACTTCCTTCAAACAGAGACCATACAGAACATACAGAGGGTTTTAGGCAATACAGTTAAAGCTTCCATTCTTATCACATCCACTGAAGGAAATTCACTTACCAAGCCAATATTGCTACCTCCCTTTCAATTAAATGGGAGTAATGCCGGACACCTTTGGAAATGCTGTGAATCAACAATAGTAAAGCTTTATAAAACATCACCCGAATTAAACAAGCCAAACATCCTCACTTGTGATTGCGGCCATGAAATTTCACTGATCAGGATGAAGCTTACTAACCAGCAATTGTTTAACCTCATACTTATTCAGCTTACCGACAGGCATAACAACAAGCAAAAATTCATCGCCAAGGCGCTGGAAAACAATTATAGCACACAGCAGGCTGAAGAAGCCTATAACCTGACAGAAGTAATAGACCACAACAAATTTATATTCTCCTGTTCAATACTCTATCATCAATCCGAGTTGTTCAATACCCTGTTGGAAAATAGCTTGCATGTTGCACGATTGAAAAATGAAGAGGATAGAAGCATTCATGAGGAAGCCTTGATCAAGGCCAAAAATGAAGCAGAAGAATCAAGCAGATTAAAGTCATCACTACTTGCCAATATGAGCCATGAATTGCGTACACCTATGACCGGTATACTAGGCTTTTCGGAAATACTGCATGATGAACTGGATGACAACAGACTTAAAAGCATGGCTTCAACCATTTACAAGTCTGCCAACCGCTTAATGACAACATTGAATTCAATAATGGACCTGTCGGCTATTGAATCCAACCGTACCAATCTCACATTGAAGGCAGTGAATGTAAAGAATACCTTCATGAATTTACTGCGCAATGCATATACCATAGCAAGCGACAAAGGTCTGTATATTCGCACTGCCCTACCGCCCAGCATTAATGTGATTGCCGATGACAAGCTACTTGGGCAGTTGCTTCACCATTTAATTGACAATGCCATTAAATTCACCATTGATGGGGGAATATCCATCAGTGCCTATGCCGGATTGCGCGACACATCAGATGTGGTCATAAAAATAAGCGACACCGGTATTGGTATAGCCCCTCAGCATCATAAGTTGATCTTTGAAGAATTCAGGCAGGTAAGTGAGGGTTTATCACGCACCTTTGAAGGTAGCGGACTGGGGCTCTCGCTGGTCATGAAGATATCAAAGTTGCTGAATGCCCGGGTTTGGGTTGAGAGTGTGCCTGAAAAAGGATCTGACTTCTATGTAGCCTTACCCTCTGCTGCCGTAGTAAACGAGGAGATTCCCACCTTGATTGAGAAAGAAGAACCAATTAATACCATCAGGCTGGGCAGAGGCAATGTACCTGAAGTACTTATTGTAGAGGACAATGAAATAAATCGCAGGTTGGCCGCATTGTATCTGCGTGAGATCTGTAATATCGATATGGCTGAAAATGGCTATATCGCCATGAACAAGATCAAATCAAAGAAGTATGACGCAGTACTCATGGATATAAACCTTGGTGCCGGTCCCAATGGAATACATATAGCTCAGGATATCAGAGCCATAGACCATTACAAGGATATTCCAATCATAGCCGTTACCGGTTATACCATGCAAGGCGACAGAGAGAAGCTTCTAGCCAATGGCTGCTCACATTATGTGGCAAAGCCTTATGATAAGAAAACATTGATAAAGCTGTTTTCAGGAATATTATACAATCAGAAGGCCGTTTAGATATAAATGGTTACGCCTTCTTTCGCTATAATCGTTTCACTGAAGGTGCGTTGTGCCTCCTCCAACAAGGGTGTTAAATCATCATAACGGGCAGAAAAATGACCCAGCATCAATTTTTTCACTTTAGCCTTCAGGGCGATGGTTGCCGCTTGTATATTGGTAGAATGCATTTTCTCAGACGCAGCATTAGTCATCTCTCCGCCGAAAGTTGATTCATGATATAATAAATCACAGCCCCTGATGCTTTCTATAATATCCTCATCATAGATAGTATCAGAACAATAGGCATACGATCGTGAAGGTTCTGATGGACTTGTCAATATGCTATTCGGCACCCGTTCACCATCATCTGCAATGAAATCCATTCCACGACGCAATGAATTATAGTATACTATAGGAACACCATACCTGTCAGTCGCAAGTTTATTTATATGAAGAGGTTGCTCTTTTTCCTTGAAAATGAAACCGGTTGTGGGAATCCTATGTTTTAGTGGAAATGAGTTTACAGTCAGTTTCCCGTCATCATATATTACTTCCTCATCCAGTAAATTGGTTTCTACAAAATTCAAGGGATAATAAAGCGAAGTTGCTGATGCTTCGAGTTGAAGTTGGATGATTTCCTTTAATAATGGGGGGCCATAAATAGTCAATTCATCAGTTCTCCTCAACAAATGCATGGTTGAAACAAGCCCAATCAAACCATAAAAATGATCACCGTGCAGGTGACTTATAAAAATATGCTTTATTTTTCTGGTGCGTACTTTTAGTTCACGAAGACGAAATTGGGTGCCCTCACCGCAGTCGATAAGAAACAACCGATCACAATGGTTTATGAGGTGAGAACTGAGATTTCGTTCAGATGTTGCAATTGCAGCGCTGCTTCCAAGTACCGTAACAGAAAATTCTTTCATGATATAATATAGTGGTGAATTACATCCATTAATTCGAAGGTGGTAAAGTTACAAACTGTACAACAATAAATGGGACAAATGCAAAAACTCGATACCGAATAACCATAAACAGAAAAATCCCCTCGAAAGGGGATTTTTCAATGGTATTGTTTAGAATTACTCTGACTTCTTGTTGATTTTGGCAGCTTTCTCTGACTGTTCCATATCGGACTTCAGATTAGCGAGAGCTTCAAGATCACCAAGGGTAGTTTTCTCAAGATTATCCTTTAGTTTTTTCACTGCACGCTTGGTAGTAGTTTCAGCGCTTTCTTTTGCTGATGCCACTTCCTTGTTCTTCTCAGCAACAACATCCTGAAAAATGCGTGAATGTGAGAGTATGATTTTCTTATTCTCTTTTGAGAACTCAATAACCTTAAACTCAAGAGTTTCATCAACCTTGGCTGAACTATTGTCTTCCTTCACGATATGACGAAGTGGAGCGAATCCTTCAACGCCATAAGGCAGAGCAACAACAACACCCTTATCACTTGCAGCGGTAATGGTTCCTTTGTGAACTGAACCCAGTGAGAATACTGTTTCAAATACTTCCCATGGATTTTCCTCAAGTTGTTTGTGGCCGAGGCTTAACCTACGGTTTTCAACATCAACATCAAGTACAATCACATCGATCTTTTCACCAATCTTGGTAAACTCGGCAGGATGTTTGATTTTCTTTGACCATGACAGATCAGAGATATGTATTAAACCGTCAACGCCTTCTTCCAATTCAACAAATATGCCGAAATTGGTGAAGTTACGAACAGTTGCCACATGCTTGGAGTTGATAGGATATTTATCGCGGATGTTAGTCCATGGGTCCGGAATAAGTTGTTTGATACCCAATGACATCTTGCGTTCTTCACGATCAAGGGTAAGGATAACGGCATTAACTTCATCACCTACCTTCAGGAAGTCTTGGGCGGTACGTAAGTGCTGTGACCATGACATTTCAGAAACGTGGATCAATCCCTCAACACCGGCTGCGATTTCAATAAATGCACCGTAGTCAGCTATGACCACTACGCGGCCTTTAACCTGATCACCCACTTTGATATTCTCATCAAGTGAATCCCATGGATGAGGTGTAAGTTGTTTGAGACCAAGGGCGATACGTTTTTTGTTTTCGTCGAAATCAAGGATAACAACACTGATCTTTTGATCAAGCTGCACGATTTCTTCAGGATGATTGATACGTCCCCATGACAGGTCAGTAATATGAACCAAACCATCAACACCGCCAAGGTCAACAAATACACCATATGAAGTAATGTTCTTAACAGTACCTTCAAGAATCTGACCTTTTTCGAGTTTACTGATAATGTCAGCCTTCTGGTGTTCAAGTTCGTCTTCAATAAGAGCCTTATGAGAAACAACCACATTCTTATACTCCTGGTTGATCTTAACGACTTTGAATTCCATTACCTTGTCAACATAAACATCGTAATCCCTGATAGGTTTAACATCGATTTGAGAACCCGGAAGGAAAGCTTCAATACCGAATACATCAACGATCAAGCCACCTTTGGTACGGCATTTAACATAACCGTTAATAATTTCTTCTTTTTCAAAAGCCTGGTTAACACGCTCCCATGAACGGAGAATGCGGGCTTTCTTGTGCGACAGGATCAACTGGCCGCCCATATCCTCCTGGCTTTCAACATATACTTCAATCTTATCACCAACCTTCAGATTGGGATTATATCGCAGTTCTGATTGTGGAATAACGCCATCAGATTTAAAACCAATATTAACAACAACCTCACGGCTGTTCATGGCAACAACTGTACCATCAATTACTTCATGCTCAACAATAGAGCTGAGAGTCTTGTCATACAAGCCTTCCAGTTTATTTCTCTCGTCGGCTGAATAATTTTCGTGTTTTTTACCAATAGCATCCCAGTCGAAGTTCTCCAGCGAGACCTGAGCTACCAGTGGTGCCTTTAGTTTTTCAACAGTTGGTTCATCGTCATCATCTAAAGCTATTGCTTCTGTTGATACTTCAGCACTAACTGTGGTTTCCGGAGTTTCAACTGCAGTGGCTTCTGCCGGTTGCTCATTAACTACAACCTGATCTTCAGTAGCATTGATCTGCTCCTCAGCAGTAGGCTCCTGGTTTAATAATTCATCATTATTGACGTTCAATTCGTTGTTCGTCATTTACTTTTTCTTTGTGGTTCTTATGGAACCTGGTTAATACTCAGTTAATTACATGTCTTGCCAGATAGGTACTACACAAAATAACAGTATGATGTGAGCCGGCCAAACAGGGGTGCAAAGGTAGTAATTATTTGCAAATAATATACCCCAAAAGATTAATTTTCAATTAGAATTCAATGTGTTCCCGATTCAATTGTGGTGCAATCTTCCAGAAAAAAAAGACCTCATTTGAATTGGCAGCTGATGGCATTAAAGTGTTCTATTCTCCCCTATCATCTGGTCATAGGCATCGTCATTTGCCTCCCAGAGCTCAATTTTCAAGCCTTCCGGATCAATGATATGCGCAAAACGGCCATAATCAGTTTCTTCAATGGCTTTTAATCTATAAACACCGTTTTCAGAAAGTTTTGCCAGTATGGCTTCCAGGTTATCAACTCTGAAATTAATCATAACTTCCTTATCAGAAGGCTTGAAATACTCACTGGCTTGCGAGAATGGTGACCATACAGTAAAACCTCTTTCTTCAGGATTCTGGCTTTTACGCCATTCAAAACTGGTTCCATATTCATCTATCCTGATGCCCAAATTATCGGCATACCACTTTTTAATAGCTTCAGGATCATTGTATTTAATGAAGATTCCTCCTAAACCGGTCACCCGGCCTATTGTTTTGCGTTCACTCATCTACCTGAATTATTAACGTCTTTTCTGTTGTTGTTTTGCCATATCTTCCAACCGTTTCTGGAAGTTTGATTTCTTGATCGGTTTTTTCTTGTTCTCCTGTATCTGGGCATGCAACTTTTTCTCGTCAACAAACCTCCTTATGATGTACATCTGGGCAAAGGTGAACAGATTGGCCAGCAGGTAATAATAGCTCAAACCTGATGAATAACTATTGAAGAAGCCCAGGAACATTACCGGCATGAGATACATCATTGTTTTCATGCCCGGCATCTGGTTGCCGGTTGACATCATGTCGTTGTTGATCTTTGTGTAGATGATGGTTGATATGGTCATCAACAAGGTAAATAAACTAACATGGTCACCATAGAATGGAATGGTAAACGGCAAATCAAGTACTGAATCATAACTCGAAAGGTCAGTAGCCCAAAGGAACGACTCCTGTCGTAATTCAATGGATGCCGGGAAGAAGCGGAAAAGGGCAATCAAAATAGGGAATTGCAGTAACATAGGCACACAACCAGCCATTGGATTTACCCCAGCCTTCTTGTAGAGTGCCATTGTAGCCTGTTGTTTCTTCATTGCTTCATCCTGCTTTGGGAATTTAGCACTGATTTCATCAATTTCAGGTTTTAATAGCCGCATTTTGGCCGATGAAATATAAGTCTTGTATGCAATGGGGAACAATACTATTTTGAGCAGTATTGTCAATATCAAAATGATAATGCCATAGTTGAGTATACGACCTTCAAGGAAGTTGAACACCGGAATTACAGCATATCTGTTAATCCATTGCATAAGGAAGAAGCCCCAGCCCAATGGAATCTGACGTTCAAGGTCAAGCTTATATTTCCTCAGGATATTATACTTGTTTGGGCCAAAGTAAAAACCGAAGTCATATACTTGGTTATCGGCAGAGGCAAACGGCATCGTGATGGTGCTCTGCATACTCTGAAGGTACTTGCCCTCAGTTTCAGGTTCAACTTTCTTATCTATAGCAACATCCTGGAAAAGATCATCAGCTATGAAGGTGGTTGAGAAGAACTGCTGACTGTATGATATCCAGCTTACCGGTGTGCTGATCGTTACATCGTCATCCTTCCGTTCACTCAAGTTATCAACCTCCTCATCTGCATGACGATAGTAAACGGTACTCACATTTCTCTCGTTCTCAATATTCTTCTCCTGTCGGGATAAGCGTGACATCCAATCAATGTTAATTGCCTTTGTGTTGGAAGTTATAACGCCCTCCATATTGGCAAAATTGATCTTATAGTCAACAAGGTAATTTTTTCCTTTGATGGTGTATAGAAATTCAATGTATTTATCAGAGCCAGCAACAGAATCACCATTCCCAACATATAGGCGCATGGCAAATTTCAGGGAGTCATTGCCACTAACAGTCATTTTATTGCCATCAACAGCTATTCCATCAGGCAAATAGGGCTTGAAGTAAAGATCATGGGTATTGATGGAGTGAACACCGGCAAAAAAAGCAATATTAAGATCAGACGATTCCTTGTTAAAAAGTACCAGAGGCCCACCGTCAAATGATTTATAATCCTTTAATTCAACACTGCCAATTCGCCCACCTTTATTCAGGAAAGTTATTTTAAGCAGATCAGATTCAACCACAAATTCACCATCATCCCCAACTGAATTGCCGGCAAAATCACCGAAAAGATCATACTTCCTGTCCTTTAGCAATGCTGAATCAGTTGACTGTATAGCAGAAGGCGCTGATTGTTCCACTGTATCAGGCTTCAAAATGGCATTTGCAACTTTAAGCGAATCATTCTGAGCCGGCTGTATGGCATAAAGGGAATCC
>JAEYXG010000010.1 GCA_023428585.1 Bacteroidota bacterium | reverse complement strand
ATAAGCAAAATCGGCAGTCAGGGTTGGCCCTGAAGCTGTAATGGTAGTCCAGGTTTCACCACCGTCAAAGGTTTCAGCGAAGGTACCTGTGCTGCCTGATCCTTTATCCTGTGCCAGACCATGAAGTTCAGATGAAAACTCAACATCAAGGTAGGTAGCACCTAATGAACAGGTGAATGCTTCCCAGTTATGGCCCATATCGGTGGAACGATAAACGCGGCCTTTATTGGTGCCAAACCAGATTGTACTGCCAACAGCAGAGTAGTAACCTACAACTCCCCACTCACCTGAAATAGGATTTGGGATGTTGGCTCCGAGAACCGGCATCCAGGTTGTTCCGCCATTATTGGTAGTATAGAGTTCAAATTCACCATTTATAGGGTCACCCTGAGCAAAGCCATTATTCTCATCAAAGAAATGAACTACATTGGTAAATGATGCAGCGTTGTTGAACAAAGCTGTTGCCTGATGTGTCCAGGTAAGACCACCATCGGTAGTTTTATAAATACCCTGAGGATTGCTGCCTGATGTTTTATACATGGCTGCAAAGGCAGTATTGGCGTCAATACCACAGATCATGGCAAACTCTAAACCTGCAGTATTATTAACAACACCGGGAACCCATAACTCACCGCCATTGGTAGTGCGTGTGAATTCCTGAATTACTGCTCCGCCTCCTGATCCGTCGTAGGCAGTTGCCCATACAACATTTGCATCAACAGCGTGCATGTACTTAATACCTCTTGATGCAGTGGTAAAGCCTGAAGCTTGTGGTAACCACTGAGCCATGGAGGAGAGTGAAATAGTCACCAAAGCAATAAGAGTAAATAACTTTTTCATAATGGATATTTTTTGTTAAACGTTTATTTGATTGAGCAAATATAAAGAACTCAATGAAATATTTGCTATAAGTAACTTAATTTATTCAAAACTTAACATCCAAAAAACGGTTGGATTTTAGATATTGTAATTCAACATATTGAATATCAGAGGTCTTCTCTCTATTAAACAAGTTTTAAGAAAATTGGTTCTGATATGCAATTGATCAGCATGTATGAAGTGTGATATCAGATTATTGTTAATTTTGCAATTCATAATACAGAAATAAGGTACCGATACTATGTTTGAGAATTTAAGTGATAAACTGGACAGGGCATTCAAAACCTTGAAGGGTCAAGGATATATTACTGATATCAATGTTGCAGAAACACTGAAGGATGTTAGAAAGGCACTGCTTGATGCCGATGTTAGCTATAAGGTTGCAAAGCAGTTTACTGATACCGTAAAGGAGAAGGCGTTTGGTGCTGAGGTGCTTACATCAGTATCTCCCGGACAATTGATGGTCAAGATAGTTCACGATGAGCTGTCTAGCCTTATGGGTGGTGAAAATGTTGATATTAACCTTAAGGGAACACCCGCTGTAGTTTTAATTGCAGGACTGCAGGGTTCCGGTAAAACCACATTCTCAGCCAAACTTGCCAACTATCTTAAAAATAAGAAAAATAGGAAAGTCATGCTGGTAGCCGGTGACGTTTATCGTCCGGCAGCTATCGAGCAATTGAAGGTTTTGGGTGAACAGGTCAACGTAAAGGTATTCACCATTGAAGGAAGCACTGATCCTGTGAGCATTGCCAAGCAGGCTATTGCGCATGCCAAAGAATATGATATCAACACGGTGATCATTGATACCGCGGGTCGTTTGGCAGTTGATGAACAGATGATGAATGAAATTGCTGCCATCAAGAAGGCTGTCAATCCACAGGAAACTTTATTTGTTGTTGATTCAATGACAGGTCAGGATGCGGTGAATACCGCCAAGGCATTTAATGACCGGCTTGATTATGATGGTGTTGTGCTCACCAAACTGGATGGTGATACACGAGGTGGAGCTGCACTTACAATACGATCGGTTGTTGACAAGCCGGTTAAATTTGTGGGACTCGGTGAAAAGATGGATGCAATTGATATCTTCTATCCGTCACGTATGGCTGATCGTATACTGGGCATGGGCGACATTGTTTCACTGGTGGAACGTGCGCAGGAACAGTTTGATGAAGATCAGGCCCGCAAGCTGCAACAGAAACTTATCAAGGATCAGTTCAATTTCAATGATTTCATTGCTCAGATCAAGCAGATCAAGAAAATGGGCAATGTGAAGGATTTGATAGGAATGATACCCGGGATGGGCAAGGCTCTTAAGGATGTTGACATTGATGATAATGCATTCAAGGGAATTGAAGCCATGATTGCCTCCATGACCCCTTATGAACGTGAAAATCCTTCGGTTTTGAATGGCAGTCGCCGCAAGCGTATAGCATTGGGCAGTGGTACTGATATATCAGAAGTGAATAGATTGATAAAGCAGTTTGATGATACCCGCAAGATGATGAAGATGGTATCAGGCGGAGGTGGTAAAAATGCACTGAATGCCATGCGTAAGATGCAGCGAATGTCGTCAGGCAGAAAGCGCTGAAACGCATTTGCCCCTCATGGTACAGGCTAATATAATATATACCGGCACATTGCAACATAACTAACATACATTAATCGACCAGGAATGAAACTAATTGATGGTAAAAAAATTGCAGAAGAGATTAAGGGTTCTTTAGCAAAGGAAGTAGCTGAAATTATTGATGCCGGGAGAATTGCACCACATTTATCTGCCATACTTGTAGGTGACGAACCTGCCAGTTTGACTTACATTGCCAGCAAGGAGAAGGCATGCCAGAAAATTGGTTTTACATCAAGCGTTTACCGGCTGCCCAAAGATGTATCTGAGCAGCAGTTGATGGAAGTTATTGACTTTCTGAATAATGATTCGGAAGTTCATGGATTTATTGTTCAATTGCCTCTGCCAAAGCATATCAATGCCGATGCTGTTCTGGAGAGAATAAATCCGGCCAAGGATGTTGATGGCTTTCATCCTGTTAATATCGGAAGGTTGGTACTTGGTTTGCCTTCATATCTGCCCGCAACACCTGCCGGTATCATGATGCTGTTGGAAAAAATGAATATTGAAACATCAGGTAAGCATTGTGTAGTTCTGGGTAGAAGCAATATAGTGGGAACCCCAATGAGTTTGCTGATGTCGCGCAAATCCTATCCGGGTAATTGTACCGTCACCCTGTGCCATAGTAAAACTGAGAATATTGAGGAAATTGCACGACAGGCCGATATATTGATTGCCGCTATCGGTCAACCCAACTTTGTCAAGGAAAACATGGTAAAGCAGGGAGCTGTCATAATAGATGTGGGAATTCATAGAATTCCTGATGAAACAGAAAAGGGATACCATATCACCGGTGACGTCGACTTTGATAGGGTGGCTTCAAAATGCAGCTATATCACACCTGTGCCGGGAGGTGTTGGCCCGATGACCATTATCGGCCTTCTGATGAATACCATGAAGGCTTATAAAAAGGAAATTTTCCATTAAAGCACACTTGTTTTGGTTAGAATAGCCCTGTTATTCCTGACATTACTCATGCCTGCCATTGCATTTGCGCAACAGCATGGATGTACAGATACAACTGCACTGAATTACAATAGTGAAGCTGTTGTAAATGATGGGTCATGCATTTATCAGTCGATCTCCATTAAACCTCCCGTTTTACTAAAGAAACTTCCCAGAAAAGTATTTGAAACCTCGGGCCTCATCTGGTGGCGCGGAAGTTATTGGACTCACAACGACAGTGGCGGAGAGAATGAAATATACCGGTTGGACTCCCTTACAGGAAAAATTATTCAAACTGTCAGGATTCAGAATGCCATAAATGTTGATTGGGAAGATATTGACCAGGATGATGACTATATCTATATAGGCGATTTCGGTAACAATCTTGGAAATAGAACTGACCTCACCATCTATAAGCTGCCTAAAATAAATATTGACAATTCAGAGAATGACACCATTGCAGCAGAAGTAATTTCATTCAGTTTTGGTGATCAACAGGAGTATTCCATTAGAAACAGATCGCATAATCATGATTGTGAAGCTATGATAAGTTACGGCGAAAGTCTCTACCTCTTCTCCAAGGATTGGGCAGATCAAAGATGTCGCCTCTATTCGCTTCCAAAAAATCAGGGGTCGTACACTGTTTTTCCGTTGAGTGAATTCAATTCAGATGGTCTGGTGACAGGAGCTGCATTGGATCATGATGCCAATAGGATTGTGCTGTGTGGCTACAGGAATTATATTCCATTTGTATGGATACTGAGTGATTTTACAACAACAGACTTCTTTGGTGGAAATAAACGCAGGGTAGATTTCAGGGAATTGCCGGCTACTCAAACAGAAGGTATTACTTGTAGAAGTATAGGTGTGTTTTCCATATCAGCTGAAAGGACAAAGATAAACCGGGCTAAAATATTTACCCTCGACTTAAAAGAGATTCCATAAAGTTGCGTTATTATATCTAACTTTATTGCGATGATAAAAAGAATTCCCACCCTCTTGATTATTCTGCTTCTCATTGCTGCCAATGCCTTTAGTCAAGGTAAGAACGACAGTAAGGCCATAAGGTATCATCAAAGGGCCCTGCAATACTATAATGCATCGGCTTACACCGAAGCATTGGAGGAAACTGCCAAGGCATTGAAAGCCGATGATGATTTTATTCAGTCGTGGCTCTTGTCGGGCGATATTCATGCGCTGAAGGGAAACAAAAGGGATGCAATACTCAGTTACAAGAAAGCAGTAATAATTGACTCAACTTTTTTTCCACCGGTATTCTATATTTTGGGTAATCTGCTTTTTGACCAACAGGAGTATGAGGAGAGTATTTATTACTATAGGAAGTATTCCGTATATCCCAAAATAAAGGATGCAGAGAAGGCAAAACTAAACAAAAACCTGAAAATTGCCGAATTCCGTATTTATGCAAAAAGCAATCCGGTACCATTCAATCCGGTTAATCTGGGCCCCAATGTCAATACCGAGGGATATGAGTTTGTAAATTACATAACACCCGACAATCAGCGACTCTATCTGACAAGAAGGATGATGAAAGGAGAGCGCCGTGATGAACAATTCTACTACTGTGTTAATATCAACAACGGTAATTGGTCGCCATCCATTGATATTGGAGCTCCCATAAATACAGAAGACGATGAAGGGGCAATGACCTTATCGCCCGACGGGCAAATGCTCTTCTTTTCGGGTTGCAACAGCATGATCGGTTACGGAAGCTGTGATTTGTATATGTCGAGATTATCGGGTGATAATTGGAGTGAACCTGTTAACCTGGGCCCTTATGTGAATACTTCATATTGGGAATCACAACCCTGCTTTTCATCAGATGGTAGAACATTGTACTTTGTCAGTAACCGTCCGGGTGGTATCGGCAATAGTGATATTTGGATTACCAGGCTATTGGATAACGGTGAGTGGACAATACCTGTAAATGCCGGTGACATTATCAACACTACAGAAGCGGAAAGAGGACCTTTCATACATCCTGACGCCACAACCCTCTATTTCTCTTCAACCGGACACGCAGGCATGGGACAGGGTGATATATTCTATTCAACCCTTTTGAATGGTGAGTGGTCAGATCCTGTTAACTTAGGTTATCCCATCAATACGGAAGATGATGAAGTGACTATGATAGTTGACAGTGAAGGCAGGTATGCATATTACTCCTCAGCAAAGGAAAATGGTTTTGGATTGCAGGATATATACAAGTTTGAATTGCCCGAAATGGCACAACCTGCAAAGGTTTCCTACATGAAGGGGATTGTGTTCGACAGTTTGACGGGTAATCCATTGCAGGCTGGTATAAGACTACTCGACCCACATACAGGAGATACTATCATATCAGCCATGTCAAATGGGACTGATGGCTCATACCTTTTGGTAATACCCTCAGGCAGCAACTATGCCCTCAATGTAGAGAGAAGAGGGTACCTCTTTTATTCAGCACATTTTGAATTGAAGGATGAAAATAACTTCATTGATCCTTTTGTCAAGAATATTCCACTCAAGCCGGTAAGGGAAGGTGAAAGCATTGTATTGCGCAATATCTTCTTTGAAACAGATAGCTTTAACCTGCTCCCTGCCTCCAAAGCAGAACTTGATAACCTGATGAGACTTCTTATGGCGAACAAAGGGATGAGAATACAGATCAGCGGACACACTGATGATGTGGGGACTCCTGATTATAATCAGGTTCTTTCAGAGAAAAGAGCTAAATCAGTTTATGCTTACCTTATCAGCGCAGGGATTGATTTGAAACGACTGCAATATAGAGGCTATGGATCAGCTGCACCCGTTGCAACAAATTCAACCCCTGAAGGCAGAGCATTGAATAGAAGAACCGAAATGGTTGTAGTACAGATAAATTGATTAAAATCTCCTTGTCCAAATTCAACTAAAATACCCTTTACCTGCAGGTAATTATATAATTTTGCCGAGTCACTCATAATATTATGCTCCGCCTTCAACTTTCAATACTTCTAATACTATTCATCATTACCGGCATAAATGCACAAACCATTTATGAGCATAGTGACACATCAAGGTTTCTATTCTCATACAAGCCATATATTAAAAGCAGTAATAACAATGTACTGAACCAACTCGCACTAGCTCATCTTAAATTACCCGAGAAAACATCGCTTACCTATTCATTCAGATACAGGGTAAGTGTTAACTACCGTCAAAGTGACTCCCTGTTCATCATATTGGATGTTAAGACACTTGACGTGAAGGGCGATAAGCAGATAAGGGATTTTAATATCGAACAGCTTTTGGAACCCTCAGGGTATGATGTCAGCTTTTCACTTCGAGATCCCGTTAAAGGGGTGATTATTCAAGATCGAAAAGAGATAGTAATGAATGAAGGACTGGTTCAGATAGCATCCTTCCCCGATTCATTATGGAATGCAGGTGTGGATATCAGTTTGGAAATCAATGATATCAGTTTTACCCGGCAAGATTATAGAACATTGGAACTTGAACTAGCCGCCATTAGGGATTATTATTCATCGGCAACGTTGGGTGATACTCTTTTGAAAATGATTCAAAATGAAAGAAGAAACCCGGGAGAGCTCGAGGAGATAATCAAAACGTATATCACTGGCATAAAAGGAGTGCATTTGTTGACTCAATCACTTGAGGTCCCTTCAGACATTGTTCCCGGAGTGGATCCTTTGAATGTTGCTGCAAAAAATAAAATCATCGAATACAATCTCGAAGAATTTGTAGATCACATTGTACAGAGCAGAAAGATATTGCTAAAAGGTAATGTATATGGCAGATTTGCAGATGCCTACATAGAAAGTCTGGCAGAGGCAAATAAATTATCACAAAGTGTTGATTATTACAGCAGTCCCTTCTATTATCGCTTGTATTCAAACTCCATAACGGCAGATCAATTGAACTTGGCTGTTGATTTGTTTGACAAGGAAGTAATTAGGCGTATCAATAAGGGAATAGATTTCAACAAGCTTGTCAATGAGCTGATGCTGGCCTATGCTCGTGAAAATAATAGGCTGATTTTAGAACGCAGGTTTCTGGAGGCTGTTGATCTATTGACTGGAGCTGTGAAAGTTCTAGAGCTCTCACCTTTTGAAGATAATGCGGAAGGGATAAGGAAGGAACTGGTGTTGGCTCGCCAGGGCCTGATAACATCATATATTGGGATAATGCAGAAGGCGCTCGATAAGGATCTTATTTCCCTGGCCGAGAAATATCTGGCTGAAGTAGAAAAATATACCATTAAATACAACCTCACCAAGGAAGAAACCGGTCCCTTTAAAGAGATTTATATAAGGATGGCAAATACATACATTCAACTTGGAAACATTGCATTGAATAAGAATGAATACCCGGTTGCACTTGATTATTTCACAAAAGCCACAGCATTATTGGAAGGCAATAGCGGTTCCTTGAAAGAAAGAGCCGAAAACGGTCGTCAGATAGCCGTCAGGTCACAGTATGACCTGATAATAAAATGGGTAAATATACTCGTGGCACATGGCAATTATAAGGAGGCATACAGTGAATTGGCAAAGGCAGAGCGATTTGCACAGGGATACCCTGATTTTTATCCGGATAAATGGGAAGTATACGTATTGACATATAAAATAGCCGAATTGCATTACAAGGCAATATTGAAACAATTGATTCCATATGCAAAGCAGCCGGCAACACTGCAAAGAATTGAAGAATTGGCAGTTGCCAATGAAATGTACCTAAAATTCCAGTTTCCTGATTATACGGTGTTGGATACGTTACTGTCAAATATGGGAATCAGCTATTTGAACAGCCTTTTCTCACAAGGAAGATTGAAACATTGGGCATCACAGCCTGATACCGCATTAAGCTTGGCCAATGAAGCATTCAGCTTATCAGCCAGACTCAGCCTGAATAACAACATCAGGATTAAGCAACAATACATGGAATTGGTAGATCTGGCAAGCGAAACATATTGCAATAAGGCTAGAGGAGAATATAATTCATTGATAAATCAGGCAGGTGAGCTATTTAAAGCCAATAAGTTCGTATTAGCCAGACAAAAAACCAACCAGGCCCGTGAGCTCGTTTATCAGAAATCCAGCTGTGGGATGACTACTGCTGCGATTAACAAGATGCTCGCTCAATATCAGCACCAAATTAAATGGGACGAGATGGTAACTGAAGCATTCAAGCTTTTAAACAGCAAGAAATTCCAGGAATCAGCCGAACTTATACAACAGGCGGAGTCATTATATAGCTTTTATAAGCTGGACACAGCAGGTCTGGCCAATATAGGTTACTATGACCTCGCCATAAAATCAGATGATAGGGAGATGCTCAGGCATGCAATAAGTTATCAATCAAGCAGAGGCAAGCCCGATCAGGCACTCCATCTGCTTGAAAGATTGCGCATGACTGGTTATACTGCCGAAGAGTCTGTTGATTTACAGGAGAATCTGGCCCGCATCATAGCCCTAAGAGATAAAAGTGAGACAACCAACCTCAATGTCAAGGTAATGATCGAGTCATATACCGGAGGTAATAAATGGTATTCACGATTCGAGAATGTTTACAGGTATTATACAAAACCCCTGAAATAATCAATACCCAATACATCATGTTATCGGCAGCCTTCCTTCCACGAATATGGTGTCAACACCAAAATGGATTGGGTTAGTGATGTGTTTCCCACCTCGATTTGTTAAGCTATTATTGGATTTATTCAGAACGTTTCCTTATATTTGTAGTAGAAATAAGTTATTCGTTAAACCTACTATTACTACAAATTATGAATCTACTATTGATCAGCAATTCAACAAATCCGGGTGAAGATTACCTGGGTTGGCCAAAGGAAGAAATCAGGGAATACCTTAACAAGCATAATATCAAGAGGGTGTTGTTTATACCCTATGCCGGCGTTACCTTCAGTTACGATACGTACGAAGAGAAAGTCAATAAAGTATTTTTGACTCTTGGTACCGAAATATATTCCATTCATAAGGAATCAAATCCAATCAAGGCTGTTATGGAAGCAGAAGCCATAGCAGTGGGTGGTGGCAATACCTTCCAGTTGGTAAAGGAAATGCAGAAGAAAGGCCTGATGCAGGCAATCAAAGAAAGAGTATTACAGGGTATGCCTTATATGGGTTGGAGTGCCGGGTCAAATGTGGCCTGCCCTTCATTGAAAACAACCAATGATATGCCAATTGCAGAACCTGACAGCTTTAACTGCATGGCACTCATTCCCTTTCAGATAAACCCCCACTACCTTGATGCCCATCCATCAAATCATGGTGGTGAAACAAGAGAACAAAGAATAGAGGAGTTCCTCGTGGCAAATCCTGATATGTATGTTGCCGGACTTAGGGAGGCGACTCTATTGCTCTATGAAAATGGTAAATTATCACTTAGGGGCCGCCATGCCTTGAGGGTCTTTAAATCAGGTCAGGATCCCATCGAACTTGAACCGGGCAGTGATCTGCAGTTCTTAATGCAAAATACCGGCGATTCAATAAACGCATAATAAAAGGGGGCGCAACAAGCTAAATTTGTTGCACCCCCTGACATAATTCCGGAATCGTTAAATAGGACGAATAATATAGGAAACACTTAAAAAACAGTATCATGAAATTTGAATTACCCACATTGCCGTATGCAGCAGATGCACTGGAACCTGTTATCAGTGCCAATACCATTGGTTTTCATTATGGAAAGCACCATCAGGCCTATGTAAATAACCTGAATAACCTGATCAAGGATACCAAATTTGAAAACAACTATACCCTTGAGCAAATCATTATGGAGGCAGAGGGCGGTATTTTCAACAACGCGGCACAGGTTTGGAACCATACCTTCTATTTTGAAGCATTTGGAAGTCAGCCTACAGCACCATCGGGTGAATTATTGGATGCAATTGTAAGGGATTTTAGCTCAATCGACAATTTCAAGCAACTATTTTCGGATGCTGCAATCAAGGTCTTTGGCTCAGGATGGGCCTGGCTGGTTAAGGACAAGAGCGGAAAACTAAGCATTCGGCAGACATCAAATGCCGGTAATCCAATGACCGATGGATTTATACCCATTTTGACCTGTGATGTATGGGAGCATGCCTACTATCTTGATTACCAAAACAGAAGGCCTGATTATATCAAAAGTTTCTGGAATCTGATCAATTGGGGTAAAGTTGCAGAAAGATTCTAGAATTAGCCTATTTTTGTAAGTGGTTGAAATTTCAGGTTGATCATTCATCAGAAGATATACGGGATAGCTCTGATGATGAAATATTATATCAAGTCCTCATAACTAAGGAGTAAGGATCGTTAAATACTTTGCTAAAAAAATTTAAAAACTTTTACTAACAGAGTGAAAGTTAATATAGTAATATGTACATTTGACCACTAATGTCAAACTAAACCAAATCTATTGAATGCCTATGAAAAAAAGACTTTTACTCTCGTTTCTTGTACTTTCGGGATTACTGCTTCAGGCACAACAAGTGTTGAACCAGCAGTTTGAGGGTACCTTTCCTCCAACAGGCTGGACCATAGATGCCCACGCAGCCAATTGGAGTGCCGATCAGTCATCGTATGCAGGTGGCAATGCCCCGGAAGCAGTGATGTCGTGGTCGCCTGAATTTAATGATATTTCCCGTTTAATCTCGCCTGAGATTGATTTAACCGGTGAATCTACAGTATTACTGCAATTCAAGCATTTTATTGACCATTATGGCAATAGTTACCAGGTAGGAGTGGCCACCCGTTCAAATGGTGGTGCTTGGACAAATGCCTGGACAAAAACCGTTAATTCAAGTATTGATGCGGTTACTGTGATGGTGCCAATAAGTGATGCCAACGTCAATAGTTCATCATTCCAGTTTTGTTTGTTTTTTAATGGCAACAGTTATAACATCAACTCTTGGTCAGTTGATGATATAGTGCTGTCTATACCCTATGAATTGGATGGAGCCATGACAGCTTTAGACGTACCTACCTATTTCGTTGGTTCAACTGATGTAATGGGAACCATCGCAAATGTTGGTACTTCAAATATTGTATCATTTAAAATAAACTGGCAGCTAAACGATGGTGAGGTCAACTCTGACATTATTGTTGGCCAGAATATTGCCATAGGTCAAACATACGATTTTGCCAGTACTCATTCATTGACTCCTGGAGCAGGTGTACATACTCTAAAGGTATGGTTGTCAACTATTAACGGTACAACAATTCCTGATAATGACCCATTGAATGACACCATGACCAAAATACTCAGGATACCGACACAGACGGTGGCACGTTTGCCTTTCTTTGAGGAGTTCACCAGCTCAACCTGTGCTCCATGTGCGAGTTTCAACAATGGCGTCTTCAATCCTTTCCTTGCCCAGCATGAGGAAGAATTGGTTTATGTAAAATACCAGATGGACTGGCCGGGTGCAGGTGATCCATACTATACGGAAGAGGGTGGGGTTCGCCGTGGTTATTATGGTGTTAATGCCGTACCCATGTTATATGTTGACGGTAGAAATGTGGCAACCACAAGTCCGGGTGTAAATAATGCCTTTAATACCTCAATGGCTACCCCCGCATTTATTGATATTGACAGCTATTATGCCATTGATGGGAATAATGTGATAATAAAGGGACAGTTTGTAAGCTATGCTGATTTGGTGGATGCAACACTACATGTTGTTGTTTTTGAAGGAATAACCACACAGAATGTTGCAACCAATGGTGAAACGGAATTCCATCATGTAATGATGCGGTTATTGCCCGACGGTTATGGAACATCAATTGAGAATATTCAAAGCGGAGAGCCTTTCCTGTTTGAACACAATGTTGATATGTCAACCACTAATGTTGAGGAAATGGATGACTTGCAGGTTGCAATATTCCTGCAGGATAATGTAACCAAGGAAATATTCCAGGCTGCCTATGCTGATTTAAGTGGGGTAGGTGTCAGTAATCTGCAATCCGGTAAATTGACCATCTACCCAAATCCGGTAAATGGAGAACAGATCAGCGTTCGCATCCCCGAATCGATGAACTCCAATGTAAAGATTGAAATCCGCAACAGCATAGGGGTAATTGTTGACGTTTTAAACGAAACAATCGCTAATGGAATAATCTCAATTGACAATGTATATTCACCGGGACTCTATACCATAAGGGTATTTGATTATGCAAATCAGGTTGCCGGAAAATTTATCAGCATAAAATGAAAATCAAGTAAGAAATAAGTATATTTTTACACGAATTTTTTAATCATCATTTATAACCACAACTTAGTAATAATTTAACAATCAGGCACAAATGAAAAAACTTTTACTAATTATCCTTGGAACATTTTTAATAAATGGTGTTCAGGCGCAGTTGTTATTTCAGGAGAACTTTGATGCAGGAACTATACCTGTACCAGGTTGGACCATCATGGGTAATACAGCCAACTTTGCCAGTCCTGCATCCAGTATTGCAGGTGGTTCTGCTCCCGAACTTCAGTTTGATAACGATCCTCCTTTCCCAACTACAACCATGCGTTTGATTTCACCGCAGATCAATACCACAGGATCAGAACAACTCATAGTTCGCTTCAAGCATATGTTTGAGCATGGTGCCGGGTCTACTGCAGTAAATATCTCGGTTGCTACCAGAGGAACAAGCAGTGGAACATGGAATGTAGTATGGACACAGGCTGCTACTGCTACTATTCCAGCAGAAGGAGTAAACGTTCTTGTAAACAATTCAAATGTGGGGTCAGCTACCTTTCAGATAAGTTTCGTGATGAATGGTACCAGTTCTGCAATGAAAAACTGGTTTATTGATAATGTAGAAGTATTGAACCCGTTAAATCTGGATGGTGCAATTTCTTCTGTCAATCTTCCTCCTATTTTTGTTGGTGAGCAGGCTATTGAAGGACAATTCTCCAATCTTGGTAGCACCGCCATCAATTCAATTGATGTATCATGGAGAGTAGATGAAGGTGACGTTCATACCACCAGTTTAACCGGCTTAGATGTAGCTTTGGGACAATCAGGCGATTATGAAAGTGCTGATCCTATGGATCTTCCCGCAGGCGTTTATAACCTATATGTATGGGTATCTAATGTAAACGGAATATCGACAGATGATGATCCTTCCAATGATACACAGGTTAGGGCACTTACCATTCCTGAGCAGCTTATCTACTACAAACCGCTGTTTGAGGAATTCACAAGTTCTACATGTGCACCTTGCGCAAGTTTTAACAATGGAACATTTAATCCATTCCTTGCCCAGCACACCGATGATGATTTGACCCTCATAAAATACCAGATGAACTGGCCGGGTTCAGGTGATCCATATTACACTGCTGAAGGAGGTGTACGCCGCACCTATTATGGTGTAAATGCAGTACCTGATCTCTACATTGATGGTAATAAGATTGCAACAAGTTCAAGTGCTATAAACGCCGCATATAATGCTACCAGTGGAACCTTTGCCGATGTTGCCATTCAATCAACCCACGAGATTCAGGGTAATAATGTGATAATCAGCGCTGATTTGGTTCCATATGCAAGTTACAGCAACGTTAAACTCCACATGGCCATTGTTGAAAAGATAACCACTCAGAATGTTGCCTCGAACGGTGAAACTGAATTCCACCATGTTATGATGAAAATGGTACCGGATGCAAGTGGAACGACCGTTAACATAGTTTCGGGAGAAACACTGCACTTCAGTCATACCGTTAATATGTCGTCAACCAATGTTGAAGAGATGGACGACCTTATGGTAGCTATCTTCATCCAGCAAGCCGATAAGAAGATAGTACAGTCGGGTTATTCTGTTGAAGTTGGTGCAACCATGTCATCAAGCGTAGCCGATGAAGCCATCAATGTGCCTGTTGATCAGCCGATAACCATCAGTTACTCACAGGCAGTAAGGATGATTGGTGGAGCACCAATCACAAACTCCAATGTAGCTGACATCATTGTATTTAAAGAGAATGATGAAGCAGGTGCTCCCGTAAGCTTCACTGCCACCATCAATGCATCAAAGACATTGATTACCATCACGCCATCGCCAAACCTCAAGTATTTACAGAGGTATTACTTGAATATTCTTCCTGTTGAGAATAACTTCTCGGTTCCAACCCTGAACTTTGAAATTGCATTCACAACCTTACTGAATATTGGTGTTATTGACAGGCCGGTAAACGAGTTCTCACTCTATCCGAACCCATCGAATTCAATGCTTTATATCAGCAATACAGACAATTACAATACGGTTGAAATTTACAGTATAGTTGGTAATTTGATCAGAAGCATTGATGTAAGCAATAATTCAGGCAAATATGCAATCAATGTTGCCAATATTCCATCAGGGCTTTATATCCTTAAAGCCAAGGGTGCTCAGAATGAAAAAGCGGTAAGATTTGTAATCTCCAGATAGTGCTGATTGCTTTATTCTAATATTAAAGAGGCTGTACTCCTTATGGTACAGCCTCTTTTTATATTGAATTTGATATAGGTTTACCTGGCAGTAAGTGCACTCTTTATGTAAGTCATGTGGCGATAGTACCAGATGGCTGTAATCAGACAGAGAGAAGATGTGATCAGCAGGGTATTTTGAAGACTTATTATCTCAGTCATACTTCCCAACAAAATACTGCCGATAGGGGTAAAGCCCATGAACGACATACTATAGAGGGCAACAATCCTACCTCTCATATTTTCGTCAACCAATGTTTGCAGCAATGTATTGCTGGCTGCAAACAAAACCACCATACCGAAGCCGGTGATTACCAAAGCGGGCATTGAGATAAAGAGGTTTTCAGAGAGTGTGAATGCACCTAATCCAATGCTGAACATCAAGGCACAAGCCAGTATGATGGTAGGAAATCTGGTGGTAGAAGATTGGTTGGCCAGCAGCAATGCACCGGTTAATGCGCCGGCACCCAATGCTCCAGTGAGGAAACCCAATGTTTGAGAATCGCCATCTAATATATCTTTTGCAAAAACCGGCATGAATACCTGAAAGGGCAGTCCGATAAGGCTTATTATTATTACCAGAAGCAATAAAACACGCAGATGTGATGTGCTATATGCATATTTCAGTCCGCCAACCAAATCTGCAATAACAGATGATTTCTCGGGGTTCTTTTCAAATTTATTCACTTTCATTGAAATCAATGATACAACTACTACAATATAGCTTAGACCATTAACCAGGAAACAGATTCCTTCACCAGCATAGGCAACAAGGAATCCGCCAATCGGCGGGCCAATAAATCTGGCCGAATTATACATGGTGGAATTCAAGGCAATGGCATTAGGCAGATCCTTTCGATCGTCAATCATATTGACCAGGAACGCATGGCGAAATGGATTATCAATAGCGTTGGCTACACCACTTATGATTGAGGCTATGATGATATAGTTGACCGTAACATGACCTGTAAGCACAACAAGAGCGGTTACCAGGGCCACAATCATTGAAATAGCCTGTGTAGTGATAAGTACGCTTCGACGATCAGCTTTATCGGCAAATACACCGGCCAGGGGAGTGATGAAGAAAGAAGGTATTTGTGCTGCAAAGCCTACAACACCTAGTAGCAGGGCTGAATCAGTCATACGGAATATAAGCCAACCCAAGGCAATGCTTTGAATCCAATTACCTGGAAGAGAGATAAGCTGACTAAGGAAAAACAGCCTGAAATTGCGGTGCCTGAGTGATTTGAATGTTTCCAATGATGACTATGCTAACAATCAACAAAAACTAATGTTTCCATCTTTTATGTGACCAGAGCCAATTGACCGGGTTAGTGCGGATGTCAGCTTCCAGTAATTGGGCATAGGAGCAGATAATATTCGTCTCGATGTTATTCGAATCTGTAATAACTGATGGCAGCTCTTCACCGGCAGAGTGAGATGCCAAAGATGGGGATTTGGCAGTTATCTCTATTGGAACAAACCTTACTGAATAATACCCCCTTTTTACCTTCCTGATGGAGATATAAACCACGGCAGCCATGGTTGCCCTTGCTAGTTTTGCACCTCCGGTAAAGAATGTTGTTTGCTGATGAAGGAAATTGAAAACTGTTGCATTCTCGATTCTTGCAGGTGATTGGTCACCAATGAAGATATAAAATGCCTTGTTGCCCTTATTGCTTAAAATAAACCGTGCAGCATTAGACATAGGCAGGAGTTTCATTCCAAATCGCCTTCTGATGCTGGTCATAAGGCTTTCGGCTAATTTACTGCGCAGAGGTTTATAAAGCGTAAAGCATTGAAAGGGGTATAGCGAAGGAATGATACTCAACCACTCCCAATTGGCAACATGACCGGTAAGGCCAATGATATTACGGTTATTCTTGTAGTATTGTAGAATGAGTTCAGGATTCTCAACTTTAAAGCGGTTTCGCAGGTTGTTTCGGGAGATGGAAATACTTTTTATTACTTCTGTAAAGACATCAGCGAAATGATTATAGAAGTTATTGGCAATGGCAATAATCTCTTTGTACTTATACTCAGGGAATGAACGGCTTAAGTTTTGGATAATAACGTCTCTACGATAACGTAACACACATCGTAGCATAAATGACACGAATGTTGAGATGACATACAGCCAACGGAGAGGCATATAACTTATCAGCCGGGCGATAAAAAAAAGAAAGGAAGAGAGGATTTTTTTAATCATTCCTTTCACGTCAACCAATGGAAGGTGAGTAATTTGGTTTGTGATCCGGAGGCGATTCGAACGCCTGACCCGCAGCTTAGAAGGCTGCTGCTCTATCCAGCTGAGCTACCGGACCTGCTATAATTCCAACAACTGATAGGTCATACCTTTTGTTGGAAAGGTGTGCAAAGGTACTAAAAAGTAATAATTAAACCATAGCTGAGAAAAATTATCTCCAAATTAGTTAAAACGGCACTTTTTTTGGTAATTGTAAGTTACTTTTCTGCTTTTTGGAAATAAAATGTTAAATTGCACCAAGTTTTATTATAATTTAGCTATGCAATCTTGGTGCACAAGTTAAACAACCTCATGAAACAACTACTGTTTACTGATTTCCAAAATAATATACCCGGAAAAATCTACGATTGGAGTGGTAAATGTATCCTTATTGCAGAAGATACTGATTGTAGTTTTCTCTATCTAAAGACTATACTGCGGCATACCAATGCAGAAGTACTATGGGCATCATCGGGCCAGGAAGCAATAAATCTGGTTAGGGAAAGAAAGAATATTGATATTGTGTTAATGGATATCAATATGCCTGGGCTTAATGGATTTGATGCTACAATGGCCATACATAGCATAAATGAAGATCTGCCGGTTATTGCTCAAACGGCTTATGTTTATGATAATGAGGTGGAGCTATGTTATGCTTCAGGTTGTATAGACTATATTGCCAAGCCAATTGATAAACACGTGCTTCTTGAGAAAATAGGTGCATTCCTTGGGGCAGGTGTCTCAGCACAGGGACTTTATATCCCCTAACAAAAAATATTCCTTAAAATATCCTAATAATCTGCAAAATAAATTTGGTTATTAGGATTCCTTTCGTACTTTTGCACTCCCGTTTGGTGAGGTGGGTGAGTGGCTGAAACCAACAGTTTGCTAAACTGTCGTACTGGAAACGGTACCGGGGGTTCGAATCCCCCCTTCACCGCCAAGTGAAGA
>JAEYXG010000224.1 GCA_023428585.1 Bacteroidota bacterium | reverse complement strand
GGTTACTATGCTTCAAGGTTGGAATCAGCCTATAAGTAATCATACAAATTGGATGGAACTGCCCGATGCGTTTAAGACGTACATAAGCTATCTTGAGACAAACTTCAATTTACCGGTATCGGTGATTTCTCTGGGACCCGGCCGAACACAGACAATCATTCGTAAAATAGACAGATAATCAATATTGGATCACTATATTGACACCTTAAGAATGCAACTTAATTGATTAGGATTTTCCCGGGTTATTATCAATGATCAGGTGCTCCATACATTAACAGCATTGTAAGATAACTTTGTAAATTAAACATCTTTTGAAAGAAATAATTGAACTGATAAAGAAAGATTTTCTTCTGGAAATCCGTCAAAAATATGCACTTAATGCAATCCTTCTGTACGTTGTTTCTACCGTATTTGTAGTTCAGCTTTCCTTTGGTCGTATCATTGATGAAACCGGATGGATTGCACTTTTTTGGATTATACTTTTATTTGCCGCCTTTAATGCAGTTAGCAAGAGCTTTATTCAGGAGCATACAGCACGCAGATTATATTATTTCACTATCGCAGCACCTGTTTCGATAATTCTATCAAAAATTATCTACAATAGTTTATTGATGGTTTCACTCGGTTTCTTAAGCCTTTTATTATATATCCTTTTTCTTGGAATGCCTGATTTTAATCCCTTGCTATTCTATCCTTCCTTTATCTTAGGTTGTATAGGCGTTGCAAGTGCATTGACAATGGTCTCAGCAATTGCATCAAGTGCTGGAAATAATGCCGCACTCATGGCTGTGTTAGGATTTCCTATTGTAATTCCATTGCTGTTATTGGTAATCAATTCTTTTAAACTTGCATTGAATGATAATATTTTGGTGCTTCAGGTGATCAAATCGCTTACTTCTTTGTTACTGATAGATGCTGTGGTCGTTATTCTGGCAGTTATCCTTTTTCCTTATCTTTGGCGAAAATAAATTAATAATTAGGTTATGATTAAAGGTATTTGGTGGAAAGTTTTCGGGCTTTTGTTAATACTATATTCTATAATTTATGGTATTTTGGTAGAGGTGCCTGTTTTACCTGTAATACATCAAACAATACGAAACCTGTTTTTTCATGTGCCAATGTGGTTTGCAATGTTCATTATGTTTGGAACATCATTGTTTTATAGCATAAAATACCTAGGCAGTCTGAAACTTAAAGATGATCTTATTGCTTCACAGGCTGTAAATACAGGTTTGTTTTTTGGACTGCTTGGTCTTTTGACGGGCATGATATGGGCTAAGTTTACCTGGGGAGATTTTTGGACCAATGATCCACAATTAAATGGAGCAGCAGTTAGTGTTATGGCTTATCTAGCTTATACAATCTTAAGGGGCTCTATTGATGAGAAAACTTTAAGAGCCCGTGTTTCAGCTGTATATAATATATTTGCTTTTATGCTCCTGGTTATTTTTCTCGGAATATTACCCAGGTTAGCTGACAGCTCACTTCACCCGGGTAAAGGAGGTAACTCATCTACAATGGGGGATCTTGATCCTACCATGCGGTTGGTTTTTTATCCTGCTGCTATCGGATGGATATTAATCGCATTCTGGATTCTCGATATCCGGAAGCGTAAGAGAATTCTTGAATTGCAACAACAACCTTAATTGATATAAAATGGTAGGAGAAGATAAATTTCTTGTCGTGGCTTTGGTTATGGCCATAATTTTTTCTGGTTTAGCAGTTTATTTATATCTGCTTGATAGAAAACTAGGTAAAATTGAGGAAAAGCAAAAAGAACTTTATGCTAACAAACAAGAGAGTAAATAGAATAGGTTTTTAATTTACTTTTGCATCTCAAATAACTGATAAACTGATGAAAAGGATACATATACTTATACTCATTATTATGGTTGCTGCTATTGGGGTAGTGCTAAGTCTTTCTATGAATACTTCCACTTACGCCGGTTTTAAAGATGCAGCCGAACATACAAACCGGGAGTTTCATGTAATGGGTAAGCTTAGTCCCGGTAAAGAGATTGTGTATGATGCTGCCAAGGATGCTAATAGTTTTAGCTTTACAATGATTGACGATCAGGGTACTGAGATGCTTGTTAAGTATAATGACAGTAAACCTCAGGACTTTGAGAAACTTGAGCAGATTGTTGTAATTGGAAAAATGAAAGAAGGGCACTTTGAAGCCCATAAAATGAACTTAAAATGCCCTTCCAAATATAACAAGGACCAGGTTCCCGAAGAATTCAAGGAAATCAACTATTCTGATGGCGAATAACTGAATTCTTTTACTTCACTCAGATTTCCGGGTGTTAATAAGCAATTTCCAGTTTAAAATCATCAACCAATAGTTCTCCAACTCCGTTATTCCAAACGTACGCTTTCATTACATCGTCTTTCTTCAGATTATCGGGAAGTGTGAATGTAAAATTCATTTGTTTCCATTCATTGACGTTGGTGAATAAGGTGTCTAAAGTCACACCTTTATAGAATTTTTCACCACTGACTGAAACAACCAATATAGCTTTTGAATCAGGTTGAAGTGCACATCCATAAGTTGTGAATTCAATTTCCTTAGGCATGGCTTCATCCATATCACCTAATCTGGCTTCATACACAAGGCTAAAACGGTTTACTGAATCTATTTTACTGGCAATATTGCCTGTATGTGCCACCCCTTCAACAATGGTTTTCAAATTCTTCCATGTTGATGGAATTACATTGTTAAGTGAATCAACATTCTCCATTGATGTTTCAATCAATTTTGTGTGTGATGGACCTGATGCCTTTTTTCCATTTCCTGAGTTGCATGATGCTATCAGTAGTGCTAATGCTGAGAATAAGAGTATTCTTTTCATAATTCTGTTGATTAATAATTGGTTTGTGATTTTAGGGTGCAAAGTTAAACAAAGTCAAGAGTAAGTTTTATCTTATTGAAGGTAAAAAATCTATTTGTTTACGTATTCTTATTTTATTGTTGAATGATACTGCGGGTCTATTCATTGTAGTTTTCTTTACCGGCTAAATGAAATTTGAAACTGCCTTTATTTCCTTTGGTCATTGAGTTTTAAGTTATATCTTTGCCGATAATAGCGCTAAAAAACAACTATTTAACACATATTTTTATCATGAATGAATTAACGACATCTGAAAAACTGATGCAACTGGAAGACAAGTACGGTGCACACAACTATCATCCACTGCCTGTAGTATTGGCAAAAGGAGAGGGCGCTTTAGTATGGGATGTAGAAGGGAAAGAGTATTTTGATTTTCTTTCAGCCTATTCTGCTGTCAATCAAGGACATTGCCATCCTAAAATCGTCAATGCACTCATTGAACAGGCGCAGCAAATGACGCTTACTTCCAGAGCATTCTTCAATGACTCATTAGGACCCTATGAAAAGTATATTACCGAATATTTTGGTTACGACAAAGTCTTGCCAATGAATTCGGGTGCTGAAGCTGATGAAACGGCTCTGAAGCTTTGTCGCAAATGGGCATATAAAGTGAAAGGTATAGCTGAAAATCAGGCAAAGATAATTGTATGTGATGGTAATTTTCACGGACGTACAATTACTATTGTATCAATGTCTTCTGATCCGGAATCCTATGGTGGATATGGTCCTTTTACACCGGGCTTTATCAGGATTCCTTATAATGACCTTACTGCTCTTGCTGAAGCTTTAAATGATCCTAATGTTGCCGGTTTCTTGGTAGAGCCTATTCAGGGTGAGGCTGGAGTTTTTGTTCCCGATGAAGGATATCTTGCCAAAGCATCACAGATGTGCAAGGATAAGAATGTTTTGTTTATAGCCGACGAGGTACAGACAGGTATTGCCCGTACAGGTAAGCTCTTAGCTTGTGATCATGAGAATGTTCGTCCTGACATTCTGATTTTAGGAAAAGCATTATCAGGTGGTGTTTATCCTGTATCAGCAGTATTAGCTGATAATGAAATTATGCTAACCATTAAGCCGGGTGAACATGGCTCAACCTTTGGAGGTAATCCAATTGCTGCTAAAGTTGCTGTTGCAGCCCTTCAGGTAATAAAGGATGAGAACCTTGCTGAAAAGGCTGAATATCTTGGTAATATATTCCGCGAGGAAATGAAAAAAGTAAAATCAGATATGATTGCACTTGTTCGTGGAAAAGGATTGCTGAATGCCGTTATCATCCGTCCTAAGAATGGTAAGGAAGCATGGGACGTTTGTCTTAAGATGCGAGATAATGGAGTTCTTGCAAAACCAACTCATGGTGATATAATACGTTTTGCCCCTCCTTTAGTGATAACTGAAGAGCAATTGCGTGAAGCAATCAGCAGGATCATTGCTTCAATCAAATCTTTCGAATAAGAGTTTAATACATCATTTATAAACAGAAGCCCGGCTGATTTAGTCGGGCTTCTGCTTTTTGCCACTGTTGAACTTACAAAACGGATGTATAGATTTCCAACCTATTTAGTTGGGGCTCTATATTATGATGGCATTTTACTTCGTCAAATTCACTGAAGGCCCAACATAAAAAAAGAGGCTGTCAATTTGACAGCCTCTTTCAAGAAGATAACTCTAATGAGATTACTATTTATCCCAGATCAGTTTTGTGTTGTAAGTGTCGCCACCAACAGATGCAGCAGCTGCATCAGCGTTATCCTTGTTGATTGTAAACTCCTGTACAGGATATGTTAACCTGCGGGGGATTCTGTCATTTCCGGTAATTGGAACAGGTCCAAATGTTACAACAGAACCATTTGATAATGGACCGGTTTTCTCACCTACTTCTATGATAGATTTCGGGAAACCCGTTCTGCGGTATTCTGCCCATGCTTCATAGCCATTCATGTACAGAGCAATGTATTTCTGTGTAAGCACATTCTCAGCATTTGCAGCAGGAAGAGCAGCTATATATTCAGCAGCACCTTCAGCACCCCAGCGTTCCAATGATGCGGCAACGCCAGCTTCATAGTGTGATTGGCTCCAGCCATTCAATTCTGAAAGGATGAAACAAACCTCTGCATAATCCATCCAAACTACTGTTGCGTCAGCATGTGCAACCAAGTTTTGTGAATTGTACAAATCAGCTGTAACAGCGCGTAATGCCGATGCATTCTGGTTAACAATACCGTAAGGCATTCCACGATAAACACCACCTTTCTTTGGAACAAAGATAGCCAACCTTGGATCTTCAATACCAGCGAATGGATTTGTTTTATTATTCAGGGTGTCATTGATACCCTTCAATAAATCAACAAAATTGGCAGTTACAGTGAAGTCATTACGACGTGCAACATAGAAACCATCATACATTGGTGAGTTGCTTTCACCGTCACCAAGATAAGTAACACCTGCATTATCAGCATTGCTGGTAAATACATTGTCTGATGCTTCTGCAATTGCTGCAGTACGTGCTGCAACTAGATCCGGATCGGTAACTTTACTAAGACGGATGGCAAGTTTTAAACGTAATGAATTTGCAAACTTTGCCCATTGTCCAGGATCGCCATTATACATAAGGTCACCACTTGTGAATACAGTTGTTGATGAACCTTCCAGATAATCAGCAGCAGCTTTCAGTTTGGCAAAAAGGTCAAGGTAAACAACTTTTTGAGTTGAATAAGCCGGTGTTGGATTATTAACAGCGTCAAATGCTTCCTCATAAGGTATATCACCATATGTAGAAACCAGTAATTGGAATACATAAGACTTAAGAATATTAGCAACGGCAATTTGTCCATCAGCATCACCATAATAGGTGTTGATCTCTGCTCTTCTGTCGGGATTGCTGGCAATATTGATAATGTCCTGCAAGTCCATCATATCAGTGTAGAGTAAACGCCAGTATTGGTTATTGACATTCTGACGGATTATGAATCTATCTTCTTCAGTATAGTTACGTTGAGCCCAGAATTGTGACCACAATAAACCCTGACGGGCACTGAACCATTCGTCAAAGATATCATCTGTAATGTACCGCTGGGCGGTTGAGATCAGGTTTACTGTCGGTACTTCCTTAGGACGGTTGGGGTCAGTATTGATTTCATCGAAATCTTTAGTACAACCTACAGCCATCACCACTAGTACCAAGAGACTAAGTGTATATTTTAGGATGTTTGTTTTCATATTGTATATTTATTAAAAGTTAAAGTTAAGACCAAACCCAAAATATCTCAGGCTGGGAAGAGCACCGCCTTCAATTCCCTGTATGTTACCACTACCGGTAGTGTTCTCAGGATCGATATGTTCAATATCAGCACCCCAGATACCAAGGTTACGACCAAAAGCAGAAACAGCTAAGTTCTGAATTGGGCCGGTCCATTTTGATGGAAGAGTATAACTGAGACGAAGTTCTCTTAGTTTAACATAGGTAGCATCGAAAACATTAGCTTCGGCTGGTCCTGAATAATGCCATCCACCCCATGATTCAGCATCAATGAGAGTTGTATTAGCTACAGGAACATCTGATAGATTGCCTTCAGCATCAAGATACTGAATAGTACCGTCGTCTTTCAATTCGCCATAAACGCCTTCAAATAATGCACCACCACCGTCTTCCAGTGGATCACGTACGTTTTTGCCATTATAGTTTGTACCGGCAGTTTCTTCAAGAATACCGCTATATCTTCCCCACATACTTGTGGTTGAGAACAACTGGCCACCTTCACGATAGTCAATCAAAGCTGATAATTCAAGTCCCTTGAAGTTGAATCTGTTCCAAACACCAAGCAAGAAGTCAGGTAGAACGGTTCCAATTGATTGAACAGGGCCAACCAGTGTATAACCATCAGTATCAACGATGATGTTGCCATCAGCATCCTTAACATAACTTGAGCCAATCAGTGAGCCATAAGGCAGACCTACTTCAGCATTTACTGATACTGCGAATGGACCATTAACCAATTGATAAACATCGAGGTCTGGAGCTAATTCAACAACTTCATTGGTATTCTTTGTGAAGTTGGCGTTGATATTCCAGCTGAATGATGAGGTCTTGACCGGTGTGAGATTCAACCCGATTTCAATACCCTTGTTGGTGATTTCACCTGAATTGATGAACTTAGAGCCATAACCTGATGCACCTGAAATAGCTACAGGAAGAATCTGGTCGAAAGTCCTTTCACTGTAGTAGGTGAAGTCAAAACCTATACGATTGCTGAAGAACATAAGCTCAGTACCAACTTCAAATGAATTGGTAGTTTCCGGCAATAACTCCTTGTTGTTAAGGGTACCAGGGATTGAATAGTTTGCCTGACCACCGAAATTACTTACGTAAGTGTAATAATAGTCATTGTTGTATGGGTCAGTGTCATTACCTGATTTGGCAACACCTACGCGTACTTTACCAAAGCTTAAAACTCCGTTATCTTTCAGTGCACTGAGTTCTGTGAATACAAAACTCATGGTTACTGAAGGATAGTCAAATCTATAAGGTTTAATGGTAGAACTCCAGTCACTTCTGTAAGTTGCATCCAAATACAACATACCCATGAAGCCAAAGTTTACACTACCAAACAAACTCTGTACTTCTTTTACATCTTCATATTCAGCAACAGAAGGTTTGTTTGTAGAGTTGGTTATCTTATATAATTCAGGAATAATCAAACCACCGTTGGTGTTTGAAGTCATTCTCTGATATTCTTTATGTCTCTTGTTGGTACCTGCCATTAAATTGATTGACAAATCTTCGGTAGCTTTAAAGCTATAAGTTGCAATCAATTCGGCATTGGTTTCCATATACTCACGTCTGTTTTCATCGTATGATGATTGTGCCTGTGATCCCATGGAATTACGTTCCATTTCTACCAGATTGTAGTAGTCAAGATTCCATTTTCACTGGATTGATAAGCCTTCCATAGGAGTGATGAGAACACCGATGTTACCAAATAAACGGTTTCTTTCATCATCCTGGTAATTTCTGTATCTTGTCCAGTATGGATTATCAGAATATGCTGGAGTTGGATCATCCCATGAACTACGGTTCCAAACACGTTGCGTTCCATCAGGATTAACATAATTGCTCATAACACCCATATCAAGCTGGCGCTGTCCCCATTGGTTGAATTTCTGCATGATGTTATTGTCATCATAGCCTGTTTCAGGACGACCCATTGTGTAAGTGTTAACATAATTGGCACCAATAAATCCCTTGATCCATTTACTAACCTGTGATTCACCATTGAAGTTGACAGAATTTCTGTTCTGTGTACTATTAGGCATATAACCTTTCAGATCATAATTGGTATATGACAACCTGAAGGCTGATGATTCATTGGTACCTGTGATTGCGAAGTTATTATTGAAAACAACGCCGGTTTCAAAGAAATCTTCAACATCCTTTTCAGGAGCAACCCATGGTGTAGTGCCTGGATTACCTTGCATGCCATTGGCTTCCCAATCGAAAATATCAAATGCTGACAATACTTCTACATTTGGATCATATTTAGGACCCCAGCTTTCATCCAATGCATAGTCTACCAGACGATAGTTTACGCCATTGATTTCCTGGAGGGCAAATCCTGCATCTGTTCCTTCACCGGTATAAACATAACCACCACCATATAAATTCTGATATGTTGGAAGAAGTGCTACTTGTTCAAAGGATACGGAACTATTAACTTCAACGCCTAAACCTTTTTTACCTGCTTTGGCTTTTTTGGTAGTAATAAGAATTACACCATTGGCAGCACGTGATCCGTAAAGAGCGGCAGCGGTGGGTCCTTTTAGAACTGATACTGACTCAATATCGTCAGGGTTGATATCATTGGCCATGTTACCATAGTCAACACCACCTGCACCACGTTGAGTATCTGTAGTGTTATAGTTGCTATTATCCATGGCAACGCCATCAACTACAAATAAAGGCTGGTTGTTACCTGAAACTGATTTGATACCCCTGATGGTAATGCGTGATGAACCACCCATATTACCTGATGCAGAAGTAATGTTCACCCCAGATACTTTACCTGAGAGTGAAGTGATAAGATTACCTGAGCGGGTTTGGTTAAGCTCATCTGCTTTAACCTCTTCCACTGCGTAACCCAGTGCTTTCTTTTCACGGCTAATACCAAGTGCAGTTACAACAACTCCTTCAATATCCATGGCTTCAGTTTCCAGAATTACATTAATTACTGTCTGGGTGCCAATGGTTACTTCTTTGTTTGTCATTCCCACAAATGAATATTGTAGTATTTTGCCGTCAGCTGGTACTCTAAGTGAATAACGGCCGTTAACGTCTGTTGTGACTCCAATTGTGGTACCCTTTACCTGAACGGCAGCACCCGGAATGGGTTGCCCGTCATCAGCACTGGAAACCACACCAGTAATGGTTGTCTGAGCCAAAACTACCTGTACTCCGGCAAAAATCAGAAGTACAAGCATCATTGCAAATTTTCTCATAGTGTGTGTTTTTGGTGATTGAAATGTTTAACATTGATTTTAGTGAATAAAATTATCTCAATATTGTGTATGGCGCTTTTATTGTATGTACGTGACCTCCCTTTTAAGTTTATAATAGATTTATTATATCTTTCTTAATTGACACTGACAATCATTCAATTGAATTGAAAACAACTCAGTCAAAACTATTCTAAAATGCTTATTTTAATTCTATTAAATATACAATTCTTGAAATTATTCTCACAATAATTCTTGTATATGGTACCGCTGGGTGTGGGTTTTAGCATGCTTTATGCCTAATTGATGTGCTAATGTATATAATTTTCTATCAAATTGTCAAAAAAAGTTAAAAAAAATGCCCATTTTGTTAACAAATTCTTGCTTTTTTGAAAAATTTACCTCATTTCACCCATATTCAAGCCGTATGCTCCTATAAAAACTGATGTTATCAAGGCATTCGGCAGGGGTACCGTATAGCCTGTTACCATAAAAAAAGGTATCAACAACATCATTAACTGAGCAGTAGTATAAAAATGAAAACCTTTCTTTCTCTGATTCCACATCATCAATGCTCCCGCGAAGGATATGAGGTAGAATGCCGTCATTGTCAAAAAGAATGATCGCTCAGCATTGTTTATTATTGCAAGCATACTTTCATTATCCAATGGGAATCCCTCTTCTGCTATTATTGCCGGTATCTCATTGTAGATAAGGAATATTACAAAGAACGCTACTGCGGAGAATCCGCTCCCAATAAATGTAAGTATGCAGATAAATGTTAATCCTGTTGATCTTGGCTTGCTGTTTGCCGTATTATCACTCTGGTTTCCCAACATTTATTTACAATTAGATAAGATGTAGTTTAATTGAAAAGGTTGCATTCTGTTAAAAGCCTGTATTTTAGTTAGATGGAAAATCAAATGATACATTTTGAATGAAATCGATTGATTTTGCTATCTCTGTGTGCATTACAATATCATCCTTAATAAATGGCACTATCCCTCTGTATTCATTGATAAATGCCTGGATGAACTGAGAAGTATTATCTAATCCTCTGAATTCCAGCGCTTGTGCTGCAGTGAATAGCTCTATTGATAATATTCTCTCAAGGTTATTGACTATCCTTAAGGCTTTTGTGGCACCATTTGCCCCCATGCTGACATGGTCTTCCTGCTCATTTGATGAAGTAATGGAATCAACGGAGCTTGGCGTAGCCAATTGTTTATTCTGGCTAACAATGCTGGCTGCCGTATATTGGGGAATCATAAATCCTGAGTTAAGCCCCGGATTGGCTACCAGAAACTCAGGTAAATCACGTTGACCTGATATAAGTCTATAAACACGCCTTTCAGAAATATTACCCAGTTCTGCCATTGCTATTGACAGGAAGTCAAGTACAAATGCCAACGGCTCACCATGAAAATTACCTCCTGACAGTACGAGATTCTCATCAGGGAAAATAGTCGGATTATCGGTAACTGCATTTATTTCGGTAACAATTACCGACTCAACATATCTGATTGTGTCTTTTACAGCCCCGTGTACTTGAGGAATGCACCTGAAAGAATATGGATCCTGAACCTTCTTCTGTTCTTGTTCAATAAGTTTACTTCCTTTCAACAGATTCCTTATGTTGGCAGCTGTTTCTATTTGCCCGGTATGTGGTCTGATTGTGTGAAGCTGTTCAAGGAATGGATCAAGTTTTCCATTATATGCCTCGAGTGAAATAGCCCCGGTAATGTCAGCCATCAATGAAAGACGTTTGGCTTTAAGCAATATATATACGGCATGTGAACTCATGAATTGTGTTCCATTAAGCAGTGCCAGACCTTCCTTCGATTGCAACGTAATTGGCTGCCATCCAAATTCTTTCAGTACCTTTTTTGATTGCACAATTTTGCCTCCCATTCTCATTTCTCCCATTCCAAGCAAGGGTAAGGCAAGATGCGCCAATGGCGCCAAATCGCCTGATGCACCCAGTGATCCTTGCTCATATACAACAGGAAGCACGTCATGGTTATAGAAGTCAAGCAGCCTTTGAACTGTCTGAACCTGCACCGCTGAGTTCCCTGATGATAGGGCATGGGCTTTTAAAAGCAGCATTATTTTCACAATCTCGCTGTTGACTTCATCACCTGTTCCACAGGCATGCGACATTACAAGGTTCTCCTGTAGTTTTGAAAGGTCATTTGAAGAGATTTGAATATTGCATAGTGATCCAAAGCCGGTAGTTATACCATAGATGGGATCACTGTTGTTCTTTAGTTTGTTATCCAGAAAATCACGGCAATGTTGAATTTTCTCTATTGATTCCGCTGAGAGTTCTAATTTAATGTCATTGGAAATCAAGTTGTCTACTGTGTCGAGGGTCAGTGGTTTTGAACTTATTGAAAAGGTCTTCATTTTTTAATTGTTTAACTATTTGACAAAACATGAATTATTACTTGAAATCATGTTTTGCAAGTCAGCCCTGTACGGTTTATTGTTACCTTGAAATGAAGATTCCAGTTGAATATCATGGTTTTGATAGTATTTTGTACAATTCCTGAAGCTGTAGTGTTTGCTGTTCGCCTGTTTTCATGTTTTTAAGCTGCAGGGAATTGGTTATTCTTTCAGCTTCACCTATTACTATTACCCAAGGAATCTGCTTACTGTCGGCATAGGCAAATTGCTTTTTGATTTTTGCACTTTCCGGATAGAATTCGGCATTGATTCCATGTTGGCGTAATTCTCCGGCCAGCCTCAAGCTATGTAATTCCTCTTTTCCTCCAAAATTGATCAGTAATACTTTCGCGGAGGCGATGGTAGAATCAGGAAACAACTGTGATTCCAGCATTACATCATATATCCTGTCGGCACCGAATGAGATGCCAACACCTGATATGCCTGGCAATCCGAATATGCCGGTAAGGTTGTCATATCGTCCGCCACCACTTATACTTCCAATGCCGGCATTTTTGGCCTTGACTTCTATGATAGCCCCGGTGTAATAGTTTAAGCCCCGTGCGAGGGTCAGATCAAGTTCCAATTCGCTCCTGATGTTCATTTCATTAGCTAGGGCAAATATGGTATCTATCTCTTCAATGCCTTTTAGGCCTTCCTTACTTTCTGCAAGCACTTGCTTTATGTTGTTCAGCTTTTCGGCGTTGCTTCCCGTCAGGTTGATGATTGGTTGGAGCTTATTGATTGCTTCTTTATCGAGTCCGCGATTTTCTAGTTCTTCATTTACTTTTTCAGGCCCAATTTTATCAAGTTTGTCAATGGCTACCGTTATATCAATTATCTTGTCAGGATGGCCAATTATTTCTGCTATTCCACTTAATATCTTACGGTTGTTCAGTTTTATGACTATGGGAATATTGAGTTGTTCAAATATACGGTCGGCCATAACCAGTAACTCTGCCTCATTAACCAATGAATCAGAGCCAATTACATCAGCATCACATTGATAGAACTCACGGTAACGTCCTTTTTGTGGTCGGTCGGCTCGCCATACCGGTTGAAGTTGGTATCTTTTAAACGGGAAGGTTATATCATTGCGATGCTGAACTACATAGCGTGCAAAAGGGACTGTGAGGTCATACCTGAGTCCTTTTTCACTTATCCTGGATGCAATTTTGATTGTTTCATCTGAAGTCAGGGCTGTGCGGTCAACACCTGAAAGGAAATCGCCTGAGTTAAGCACTCTGAACAGTAATTTGTCGCCTTCTTCACCATATTTTCCCAGCAGGGTGGTAAGGTTTTCCATTGCAGGGGTTTCAATAGGCATATAACCATGCTGCTCAAATACATTCCTGATAATATTGAATATATAGTTGCGCCTGCTCATTTCAATAGGGGAGAAGTCGCGGGTTCCTTTTGGTATGGAAGGTTTTTGAAAGTCCATTTGGAGTTGACTGTGGATATTAATAAGTAATGCACTGATATGCTCAATGCTATGCGGCAAAGTTACTGAAGCTTTTTATATTTGAGACGATGCGGGGTATCATTGCCCAATCTTTTTCTTCTATTTTCCTCATAATCCGAGTAACCGCCTTCAAAGTATTCAACGTGTGAATCACCTTCAAAGGCCAGAATATGCGTAGCAATTCTATCAAGAAACCATCGGTCGTGTGAAATAATTACGGCACATCCTGCAAAGCTCTCAAGCCCTTCTTCCAATGCACGCAGTGTATTCACGTCAATATCGTTTGTGGGCTCATCAAGAAGCAGTACATTAGCCTCTGATCTAAGCGTGAGGGCAAGGTGCATCCTATTCCTTTCACCCCCTGATAACACACCGGCTTTCTTTCCCTGATCGGAACCGCTGAAGTTGAATCGGGCAACATAAGCTCTTGAATTAAATAGTTTGCCGCCAAGCTGGATATTCTCATTGCCTTCAGATATTACTTCCCAAACTGACTTTTCAGGATCAATGGCAGTGTGGGCCTGGTCAATATAGCCAAGTTTTACGGTTTCTCCAACATTAAAGGTGCCTGAATCAGGTTTCTCTATTCCCATTATCAATCGGAACAGGGTAGTCTTTCCGGCGCCATTAGGCCCAATAATCCCGACAATCCCTGCGGGGGGTAAGCTGAAACTTAGATTTTCAAACAGGAGCTTGTCACCGTAAGCTTTTGAAATATTTTGAACTTCAATGACTTTATTACCCAGTCTAGGGCCATTTGGAATGAAAATCTCAAGCTTTTCTTCTTTTTGCCTGGTATCTTCACTCATCATCCTTTCGTAGGCTGACAAGCGGGCTTTTGATTTGGCATGCCGTGCTTTGGGTGACATACGCACCCATTCAAGTTCACGTTGCAAGGTTTTGCGCCGCTTGCTTTCTGTCTTTTCCTCCATGGCCAGCCGGTTCGATTTTTGCTCAAGCCATGATGAGTAATTGCCTTTCCATGGTATCCCTTCTCCTCTGTCAAGCTCAAGTATCCATCCTGCCACATTGTCAAGAAAGTAACGGTCATGGGTTACGGCAATTACCGTTCCCTTATATTGTTTCAAATGCTGTTCCAACCAGTCAATACTTTCAGCATCAAGGTGGTTGGTAGGTTCATCAAGCAGGAGTATATCGGGTTCCTGAAGCAGCAATCTGCAAAGGGCTACCCTACGTCGTTCTCCTCCTGAGAGGTGTTTAACATTGCTGTCAGGATCGGGGCAACGCAAAGCATCCATAGCTCTCTCCAGCCTTGCATCCAAATCCCAACCATTCTGCTGATCTATAAGTTCTGTTAGTCGGCCCTGCTCTTCTATCAGCGCATTCATCTCATCGTCCTCCAGTGGTTCTGAAAAGCGATTGTTCACGGCTTCAAAGTCCTTCAGGAGCTTTACTGTTTCGGCAGCCCCTTCTTCCACTATTTCGCGTACAGTTTTGCTATCATCCAATATTGGCTCCTGCAATAGTATGCCAACTGAATAGCCGGGCGAGAATACCACTTCGCCAGTATATGATTTGTCCATACCGGCAATGATTTTAAGCAAAGTCGACTTTCCTGATCCATTCAAGCCGATTATGCCGATTTTTGCTCCAAAAAAGAATGATAAATATATATCTTTCAATATCTGACGATTGGGCGGAATAACCTTACCCACGCCGACCATAGAAAATATTATCTTGTTGTCATCAGCCATATACCATAGGTTTTCGGCAAACTTAAGCAAAAAACCGTATCGGTTAATTATTCAAAAGGATAAATATAAACAAAGGCAGATTGGTGGATATATAAGCCAAGTGGCTATGAATTAGGAAGTACTGGTGAAATAGGCGATTGGCATTAATTATAAATCAATGGTGTTTAACAAGTCAGTTAAGGAGCTACTGTTTTAGAACCCGGCTGCATTATCATGGTAAATGTACTGCCTTCACCTTGTTTACTGGTCACTTTTATCATTCCATGATTCAACAGCATGAATTCCATACATAGTCCAAGTCCCATCCCGGTTCCTGTTTCTCCTTTTGTGCCCACCCTGCGTATTTTAGGGTCAAAAGTGAAGAGCTTATCAATTATCTGTGGGGCTATGCCAACTCCGCTATCGGTTACCGATAGTCGTGAAGCCTCATGGGTTGTAGTCCCTTTAATATGAATAGTGCCGCCCGGATTGGAGAACTTGATGGCATTTGAAATCAGGTTTCTCAGAATGGCTCCCATCATATTCGGATCGGCATGGGCCATATGTAGTGGAGGTACATCTATGGTTAAATTCAGATCCTTGTTTTTTAATGGAATGCTCGATAATGGAACTATCGAGTCAACCAAGTCTTTCAGATTTATATATTTTAAAACAACATTGGCATTTCCTGTTTGAATTCTTCCCCATTCCAACAGATTCTCTATCAACTTATAGGTATCTGAAGTTACCTTGTACATATTATTTATGGCATCAAGGCGTTGCTCATCACTGAATTGATCATATTCCATACTAAGCAGTTCTGAAAAGCCAAGTAGTGACTGGAAAGGCGATTTTAGATCGTGTGCAATAATGCTGAAGAATTTTGTCTTTGTTTCATTTAGCTTGAATTGTTCTATATAAAGCTTGTCAAGTTCCTCCTTTTGTCGCGAAATCTGTTCATTTCTTTGAGCAAGCAATTCATTCTTCTGTTTTTTTGAATGATACATTAGGATAAGAAATGCCAAAGAAACAATAACAATTGCAATGATAACTATAAGCAGGTTTCTTATGGTCTGTTGGCGAGATAGAGCCAACTGGCTGTATATGTTCTGTTGCCTTAGAAGTTGGTTGTCACGTTCCGTCTGTTCAAGTTCAAAGCTTACTCTAACCATATTTAACCTGTTCATACTTTCTTTGGTATACAGGCTATCGGCCAAATTCTGATGTTTTTTCAAGTATTCAAAGGCACGTTGATAATTGCCTTTAGCCTGCCATGCTTCCGCAAGGCCCGCATATATCTCCTGTATCAAAAGGTCTGATCCTGATTTTTCTACCAGGGCAAGTGCCTCCCTGTATGAAATGACAGCATCGTCATATTCTTTCTGGTGAAATTTCAAAGCGCCAATACCCTTAAGGATTCTGGCATGGAGAAATTTATCCTTATTGATGTTTGATAGTCGCAGTGCTTCTCTTAATTTACCCTGTGCACCTTCGTAATTTTCATTTTTGATGTAAATGTCACTTATATTGATCAGACTAGCAATCACCCCTTCGTTATCCTGGTTTTTGCTGGCAATTTCAAGTGATAGTTGATTATATTTGATGGCTTCACTGATCTTGTTCAAACCAAGATAGGCCTCACCTATGTTATTGTATACGGTTGACAGTTTCCTTTTTTCATTGAACTTACGATGTATCTTCTCTGCTTTGAAATAATACCCTATGGCAGTATTGAATTCATTCATACTGAGATATATATTGCCAATGTTATTATAGGTAGGTGCCATTCCCAGACTATCTGACAACCCCTCCGATATTTTAAGAGCCTGACTTAAATAGTCAAGTGCCTTATCGAATCTGCCGAGTGTGTAGTATGTATTTCCAATATTTGAAATTGAAATGGCCAATTTTTCTTTTGATTTTTCAAGCTTGCTGAAAATTACTGATGCCTCATTATATCTTTTAAGTGCATTTGCAAAGTCACCTTGAGTCTCGAAAATCAAGCCACTGTTGTTCATTATTGCGCCAATTCCTTCCTGATCATCCAATTTACGGTAAAGTTGAAGGGCCAGTTCAAAGTACTCCTGTGCCTGTCTGTAATTTTGCTTGTAGTAGTGTACAATGCCCATTAATTTCAGTGCTTTTGCTCTGATTGCTTCATTTTCACTGTTCGATGTATTGTCAAGAATTATTTTAAGTGTCTTTATTGCCTCATCGGGTGAATCATGCATCAGTTCTTCAGCCTGGTCATAGAGTTGAATAAGTTTCTTGCTGTCAATGCCGGAAGCAAGGTTATTCCCGGTTATGGCAAGTAGTAAGATGAGCAGAAACAGTGTATATTTATAAATGGACTTGTGCATTATGATCAGGGTTCAGTTATTGATGTTTATTTATTGAAAATGTAACTCATTTTTTAACCGATTCCTTGCGTGAAGAGTGCTCAATAATCTCTGCCAGTTTGTTGGTGGCACCTTCCCAGCTATAGGTTGATTTTATGAACATGTAACCATTTAAGGCAATTGTTTCAGCATATTCCTTGTTTTCCAACAATGCTATTGCATGATCAGCAACTTCTTCAGGTGAATTGCCAATCAGGATATCTGTCCCTTCCTTGGCCATCAGGGCTGCATTGCAGAGTGAGGATGTGATGCAAGGCAGTTTCATTGCCATTGCCTCCAGCAATTTGTTCTGAAGGCCGGTGCCCATCTGCATTGGCGCCAGAAAGATTGCAGCTCCCGCATAGTATTCCCTGATGTCGTCAACCCAACCGGTAACAATAACCTTGTCAGATGCCAGTGTTTTTACCCTATTGTGTGGTGTTGCGCCTGCCAGTGTAAGCTTCACATGGGAATGCTTATGATGGATAAGCGGCAGTACTTTATTTGCGAGGTATTCAGCACAGTCAATGTTTGGTGGATATCCCATATTGCCTATGAATACAAGGTCAGTTATTG
>JAEYXG010000220.1 GCA_023428585.1 Bacteroidota bacterium | reverse complement strand
AAGCCTCCCCATAATGCCCATAATGTTCGGCCTGTTTCAGCATCATTGATTGGGCTGTTGGCGATATAAGTGCTGTTGAGATCAGCATCATATCCTCTCATTCTGAAATAGGCAGAGCTGAATGTGTAGGAGGCAGCCGATACGAATACATCATTTGATGAACTCAATAGTCCTGAAGTATTCTGTGATCTGGAGTCTTCATCAGAATCCAGTGCTGCAAGGTTAATATCAGCAAGCCCTGAATTTAGATCAGAGCCCTGTGCTGACTTCATTTTGATTACCCCTAAGTCAAGTGATTCACTTACTTTGACTTGCATTGTAAGATCCTCATAACCATAAAGTGAGAAATCTATCACTGCATCGCCTATGTTGATTCGCTGAAGCTCAAATGACCCATCCGAGCGACTGGATACCTGTTGTGTACCAATACGAACAATAACGGCAGGCAGGGCATTCCCTGACTCTGCATCAGCAATGCGTCCGGTAACTGAGCCGGTCTGGGCAAATAATGCCATGACCGGTCCGAAAACCAGTAATGTCAATAATAATCGTTTAATCATGTATGATATGTTAGAAAAATAATAATTGGTTGTTTAGTTGATAACCAAGGTTGTATTACTATATGCAAAGGTGGTAAATTTTCCTTTTCATTCAACTGTGGGCAGTAATTTTAATAGCCTATATTTGTACCTGAAAAATCAAAACCAATTCATCTATCATAAACAGTTTTATGTCATCTAAGCTCTTTTCTGTCAAAATCATTGTAATAATAGGCATTTCACTTCTTTTGTTTAACCAGTGTTCACTGGGACAGGAAAGTACAAAGGCTGCCTGCATTGCATTCTATAATCTGGAAAATTTATTTGATACTATTGATGATCCATTCACAAATGATGCAGAGTTTCTTCCTAATGGGACCAATCATTGGACATCAGAACGGTATCAGGTGAAGCTTGCCAATATGGCAGACGTTATCGGTCGCATTGGTGGAGAAATCATGAAAGGAGGACCAACTATTCTTGGTGTTTCTGAAATTGAGAACAGGAGAGTACTTGAGGATCTCATCAATACGCCTCCACTCAAGGGAATGGGATATGATATTGTTCACTTTAATTCACCCGACAGACGTGGTGTGGATGTAGGTCTTCTATACAAGAAATCTGCATTTAAAGTCACCAACAGTACCTCAAACCGATTGACTATGCCTGGCAAGTATGATTGGTATACCCGTGATCAGTTGGTGGTGAGCGGTAGGCTTGATGGTGAAATGATTCACATAATAGTAAATCATTGGCCTTCACGGGCAGCCGGTCCGGAGTATAGAGAGGCTGCAGCAGCTCTCTCTCTCTCCCTCTGTGATTCATTGCGAACTATAGACCCCGATTCGAAGATCTTTATAATGGGTGACTTGAATGATGACCCAACCGATAGAAGCGTTTATAAAGTACTTGGGGCTAAAGGCAAAGTAAAGGATGTGAAAAAAAATGGTCTTTTCAATCCCATGTGGAAGTTATATCAAAAGGGGATAGGATCATTGGCTTATCGTGATGCATGGAATCTCTTTGATCAAATTATAATATCAGAGCCCCTGCTTAGGGAAAATAATGGATGGCAATACCTTAGGGCCAATGTCTTCAGTGAAAAGTTCATGCTTCAGAAAGATGGGCCTTATGCCGGTTATCCCTTCCGTACGTTTGCCGGTGGCGCTTATGCCGGAGGATATAGTGATCACTTCCCTACATACCTTCTGATTGTAAAAAAAGGGAAATAAGCACGTAACAGTAATTTATTATTGATTTTTTTATAATTTCGCTACTCTAACCACGAATCAAGTGAAGGAAAATCTTGTTATCATCCCGACTTTTAATGAAAAGGAAAATATTGAACGGATAATCCGCAAAGTTTTTTCTTTGGAAAAGGAATTTGATGTATTGATTGTAGAGGATAATTCCCCTGACGGTACAGCAGCTATAGTAAAACGACTTATTACCCAATTTCCTGACAGGCTTTTTATTGAAGAACGCAAGGGAAAACTAGGATTGGGAACAGCTTATATTCATGGATTCCGTTGGGCATTAGCCCGTGATTACAAGTACATTTTTGAAATGGATGCTGATTTCTCACACAACCCTGAGGATCTGGTACGGTTGCACCATGCTTGTGATCAACAGGGCGGTGACGTGGCTATTGGATCAAGATACATCAAAGGCGTTAATGTGGTTAATTGGCCAATGGGAAGAGTGCTTATGAGCTATTTTGCTTCCTATTATGTGCGCATGATTACCGGCATGAAGGTTATGGATACAACCGCCGGTTTCAAGTGCTATCGCCGTTCACTGCTTGAAGCTATCGACTTCGACAAGATCAAGTTTACTGGATACGCATTCCAGATAGAAATGAAGTATACTGCCTGGAAATTGGGATTTAAAATCATTGAAGTGCCCATCATTTTTACTGACCGCACAGAAGGTGAATCTAAAATGAGCAGCGGCATATTCCGTGAAGCTATATTCGGTGTTATTCAGCTTAGGTTTAAAAGAATAAAGGCCAGAGCTTAATTTACAGTAAAGTTTATTTTACTCCGTAGACTATCGGGTATAATGATATATCATTGTTAGCATTATCTTTGCATTGATTTCATTATTAACGGATACGGTCTATTATGCTTCAAAAATATTTCATATCAGGTGCAACCATTGTGAATGAAGGCAAGGCATTCATAGGCAATGTATTGATAGAAAACGGGTTAATAACTGATATTTCTTCAGGTTATGCTATCGCGCCTGAAGATGCTGAACCAATTAATGCGGAAGGCAAATACCTCTTGCCTGGAGTAATTGATGACCAGGTTCATTTCCGTGATCCCGGTTTAACGCATAAGGGAGATATATACACTGAAAGCCGAGCTGCAGTGGCCGGAGGAGTTACCTCCTATATGGACATGCCGAATACAGTGCCTAATACCCTTACACAGGAACTCCTTGAAGAAAAATATAAGGCTGCTTCAGTAATATCATTGGCCAACTACTCGTTTTATATGGGTGTCTCCAATGATAATGTGGAAGAAGTACTAAAGACGGATCCATCAAAAGTTTGTGGAATAAAGATATTTCTTGGTGCATCAACCGGTAATATGCTTGTTGATAACCTTTCAACCCTTGAACAGTTATTCAGAAATTCAAAAAGCCTGATAGCAGTGCATTGTGAAGATGAGCCAACCATTCGTGAGAATTTGAATCAATACAAACAGAAATATGGTGACAATATTCCAGTGGAATTGCATCCTGCCATAAGAAGTCATGAAGCTTGCCTTAAATCTTCCACCTTTGCGGTTAACCTTGCAAGAAATCATAATACCCGACTCCATGTGCTGCATTTGTCGACAGCTGAGGAGATGGCACTGTTCACAACTGAACCTTCAACCGCTGAAAAGAGAATAACAGCAGAAGTGTGCGTGCATCATCTTTGGTTTTCAGACGAAGACTATAGAAGCATTGGTAATAATATTAAATGGAATCCTGCTATAAAATCTGCCAAAGACCGTTCAGCATTGATGAAAGCTTTAACTGATAACAGGATTGATGTTGTTGCTACGGATCATGCTCCACATACCAGGGAAGAGAAACAAAATCCCTATACAAGTTGCCCATCAGGCGGGCCACTTGTACAGCATTCACTTGCAGTAATGCTGGAGAAAGTGAATAATAAGGAAATAAGCCTTGAACTACTGGTTGAGAAAATGTGTCATGCACCCGCACGTATATTCGGCATAGAGCGACGAGGCTTTATCCGCAAAGGATATCATGCTGATTTGGTGCTTGTCGATCCGAATGTTCCGTGGAAAGTGGCGAAAGAGAATATCCTGTACAAATGCGGGTGGTCTCCTTTTGAAGGAGTTACTTTTCATTCTACAATCACACACACTTTCGTAGGAGGACATCTGGCATGGAACAATGGGAAGTTTGATGAATCGGTAAAAGGTTCAAGGTTGTCATTCGTTCACTCAAGATAATGTCTGTACAGATGTAAAATGTGATTAATAGAGCAATCCTCTCATTAAATTACCAAACACTATAACTATACGTAATCAATATATCAAACAATAAACCAAACAATGCAAAAAACACTGACACTGCTCTTAATGATGACTATCTTCCTGGCGTGCGGAAGAACCTCTGTTGAAAAAGAGAATTATGATGATGGTACGCTTAAGACCGAGAAGACATTCAAGACTGTTAAAGGAGAAAAAGAACTCGTGAAAGAAGTTCATTATCATCCTAATGGCAAGAAATATATAGAAGGGAATTATAAGAGCAACAAACGTGACGGATATTGGGCATCATGGTATGATAATGGACAGTTGTGGAGTGAAGGTGAGTTCAGGGATGGTTTGAGTGAAGGTAAACGAACTGTATATCACCAAAACGGAAAGTTGTATTATGAAGGGGATTTTATTGCAGGTCAACGCAAGGGTATCTGGAAATTTTACAATGAAACGGGTGAACTGATCAATGAAATAGACTACAGTAAAGTCAAATCAACCGATAAAGAATGATCAACGATGAAAACAGCTATTGTTTATGCAACACAACATGGCACTACTGAGAAGGTAGCCAATATGATTGGCGAACTGGCTTCTGATAGTACTGTTTTGATTAACCTTAAGAAAACTCGTGACATCAATCTTGATGATTATGATAGAATTATCATCGGAGGTTCCATTCACGCGGGTAGAATACAGAAAAGAGTGCGTAAATTTTGCGAAAAACATTCGCAACAGTTAAATGCTAAACCGCTCGGGCTTTATCTTAGTTGTATGGAGGAGAATGAAAAGGCAATAGCACAGTTTGAAACTGCCTTTGCTGAGCCACTAAGGAATCATGCACTAAGTTGCAAACTCACAGGAGGAGAGGTTATTATTGATCGTATGAACTTCATTGAGAAATTCATGATGAAAAAGATTGGTGGTATAACTGAATCAGTTTCCAAGATTAAGGAAGATAAGGTTAAGGAGTTGGTAAGTGAAATGGGCCTATGCTGAAATGTGTAGGGTAAAAGGCAACAATTATCTATAAAAATCAAGGGAGAAGTGACTGGCACTTCTCCCTTGATTTATTTATTGTTTCATCAAAAGAACCGATGCCGATATTTAACAGCATTTGGCCTGATTGATTCCGTCATTTGGTTAGTTTAACATAATTACAAGGTATTTTGATATTGACCAGAAGTCCTTGGGATTGGTTATCACCAAACTGTCACTTAGTTTCTCTCCATAGAGTTTATATGATTGAGTAGGATGGGAGGTGATAATTGTGACTTTCTTTTTTGAGAGAGGTATCGATTTGAATTTGGTTATATCGATAGAAGTAAAGTAATCACGGCTAAAATCCTGTTTGAGTTTTTTATTGGTACCTATGCCGGCGAAACCGCCCTCACGCGTAATAATATTGTTATCCAGTAGTTCACGTTTTGTCCCCATAACAAACCATGCAGTATTAAGTGCCGTAGTCTGTTCAGTGATGGTTTGCGCTTTGGCTGCTCCTTCTGCGGTGAGATTGTCAATATCAGAATATAGAATTTCAATTTGAATGTTCATTTTCTCAAGTTGATCTCTTAACTGTGTAATCTGAGCATCTTTCTCCTCTACCTGTTGTGCCATCCTATCAATCATCTTTTCCAGCTCAGATACTCTACCACCTGACTGTTTTACTTTTGACCTCAGTTCTGCAATGGTAGCCTTGTTTTTCTTCAACATGTCATAAATCATGTTGATATCACGGTTGATCTGTTCTTTTTGATCAGCCTCTAATTCGCCTGTTCCTTCAGTGCTTTGAGAAATAAGCATTTCAGCCTGTTTAATGGAATCGAGATTTGCCTGTATACGGTTAAAAGATTCGATATAACCATAAATGGCAGTGTCTTTTGTAAAACCTATGCCTAGCAGACTATCATAACTAGCCTGGAGTGCTTCGATTTCTTTTTGTTTGCTGTTACAGCCAAACAAAAAAGGGATAATCATTAAAAAGAAGAATAACTTTTTCATGCTTTGTCTTATTTAGGTTTTGAATTGCAAAAATACATTATTTATTAATGACGATATCGGAATTGGTTGTTGTACAAACAACATCGAACATCAGTTTATTGGTCACCGGATTCCATGATATTTTCTTCGGATTTATTGGTTGACCGTTGACTAAAATTGAAGATGGTTTCATTGCCAGATTATGAACAAGGAATTTGATTTTATGACTTTTACCGGCATAAATTTCATCTTTGGTAACCTTTTGCATTGAAATGCTAAGGGTGCTTTCTGCATTAATGGCGGAGAAATTCAGGAGTTCATATTTGCCTTTTTCATTGGCATAAGGAGTAATGCCATCATCATTATACAATGAATATTCAGATTCGGCTTCCATTGGATCGACATAGTAATGCATTTCAAACTCATCAAGGCTATATTTTGCAGTGCTTTCTGAATCGATACTCATGGGGATAAAAGATCCACCTTTAACAAACACAGGTATATTATTCATTGAAAGAGGCAGGTTAATGGTTTTCCCACCTTCGTATGCGAGATTTGAAAAGAAGTCAATCCATGTATTGTCTTTTGGAAGATAAATCTCCTGATATACGGCGCCAGGCCTTTTAACCGGTGAAACAAGAAAAGCATCGCCCCACATATAAGCAGAATCATAGGTTAAGAGTGATGTGTTGTTTGGATCATAAAAGAAAAGAGGTGTCATGAGTGGATGACCTGAAGATGTGTTTTTGAATGCAAGTGAGTAATTGTAAGGGAGAAGCCTATATCGGAGATCAATTGCCTGTTTAGCAAAGAGCTTGGTTCTGTAATTCTGATAAACCGGTTCGGATGGGATATGCTCCTGGGCATGAGGTCGGAAAATAGGTTGAAAGACTCCATATTGCAGCCAGCGCACATATAACTCATCATTGATAGTGTCACCGCCTGCAAAACCTCCTAAGTCGGAGTGCATATAGCCAATACCCTGCAT
>JAEYXG010000279.1 GCA_023428585.1 Bacteroidota bacterium | reverse complement strand
GCCAGGAGCAGAACCTTACAGCCAAGCAAATTCTTTGTGAGAAGGCTGAATTGGTTATGTCGCAGGAAGTTGATTCCATCAAAGGTTGGCAGGATGCTTCTAACCAGATTACTGAACTACTGAAGATTTGGAAGACTATTGGCCCCGCCCCGAAAAAGCAGAATAATGAAATTTGGGCAAGGTTTAAATCAACACTTGATAATTTCTTTAATGCCAAGAAGGATTTCTTCAATAAGCTTAAAGAACAGCAAATGCATAATTATAACCTGAAACTTGACCTTTGTCTTCAGGCTGAATCGCTTCGTTTGAGTACCGATTGGAAGAATACTACCCGTGAACTTATCAATCTGCAGGCTGATTGGAAGAAAATTGGTCCTGTTCCACGCAAACAGAGTGATAGAATATGGAAACGTTTCAGGGCTGCCTGCGATGAGTTCTTTACCAATAAAACCGAGCATTTTAAGAATATTTCCAGTCATGAAGATGAGAACCTTCGTCTTAAGCTGGATCTGATTGAAAAAGTTAAGACATTTGAAATTGGAGATGATAGGAACCAGGCCGTTGAAGCACTAAAGGATTACCAACGTCAGTGGATGGAGATAGGCTTTATTCCCATCAAGGAGAAGGAGCGTCTTCAAAACGAGTTCAGAAGCTTGATTAATAAGCACTTCGAGAAACTTAAGGTCGATACTTTCTCAATGGGAGCACAGAACTATCGTAACCGACTTGACCGTATAAGCAAGGATGCACCCGAAGCAGGCCGTATTATCAGCAAGGAACGTAATTTCCTTCTTGGGAAAATTCAGCAATTACAGGAAGATATCAAACTATGGGAAAATAATATAGGTTTCTTTGCCGAGTCAAAGACAGCTAATCTGTTAAAGTCGGAGTTTGAGAAAAAGATTGCAAAAGCCAGGGAAGAGTTGGCATTGTTTGAAGCTAAACTCAAAATGCTTCGCGAAAGCAATCAATAATATTCAGTATGCATTGCAGATTGCATGATCATGTGACGCATACATAATTCATCGTTGTTGTTGGAAGGGTAGATTAATTTCTTACCCTTCTTTTTTAACATAATGAAGTCGTCTTTGTTTTTAATTTATTCCTTAAATTAGCTTCATGGCAGGCAATACAATAGGCAGATTACTCAAACTTACATCGTTTGGTGAGTCGCACGGCAGTATGATTGGTGGCGTCATTGATGGATTCCCATCAGGATTTGCCGTTGATGTTGACTTTATCCAGGAATCCCTTAACCGTAGGGCTCCAGGTGTTCAATCATTCAGCACACCTCGTAAAGAACCTGATATTGTAGAATTTGTATCAGGTGTGTTTGAGGGTAAAACTACGGGCGCACCTATTGCATTTATTATCAGGAATACTTCACAGAAGTCATCCGACTATGATCATCTGAAGGAAGTTTACCGACCATCGCATGCCGACTATACCTATGAGAAGAAGTATGGTAATTATGACCATCGCGGTGGAGGGCGTTCATCAGCACGTGAAACAGCAGTAAGGGTTGCAGCCGGTGCTTTATGTAACCGCTTGCTTCATCAATACGGCATAAGTATCACTGGTTATGTTTCGCAAATAGGGCCTATTAGTATTCCGGTCTCCTATTCAGAGCTTGATCTATCAACTGTTGACCAATCAGCGGTAAGATGTCCTGACCCCTTGACTGAACAGCTCATAAATGCATATTTGGATGATATCAAAGCCGAAGGTGATTCAGCAGGCGGTGTAGTTACCTGTGTTATCAAAGGCGTTCCCCCAGGATTGGGAGAGCCGGTGTACGATAAGATACAGGCATTATTGGGTGCCGCCATGCTTAGCATCAATGCCGTGAAAGGCTTTGAATACGGCGAAGGTTTTTATGCAGCATCAATAAAAGGTTCAGAGCATAATGATACTTACAACATTGTGGATGGCATTATTACACCTGCCACAAACCATGCCGGTGGTGTATTGGGCGGAATCTCGTCAGGACAGGATATTTACTTTAGAGTTGCATTCAAACCTGTTTCATCTATTGGCAAGCCCCAGCAAACTATTGATAAGAAGGGAAATCCTATGGAACTGATTATTGGTGGCCGGCATGATGTTTGCATTGTACCAAGGGCTGTTCCGGTTGTAGAGGCTATGGCTGCCATTGTTATTTCCGACTTGATGCTGATGGCCGGAATTATTAAGCCCAATATTCAAGCGGATAGTAAATAATAGTTTGTAAATACCCATCGTTATCAGTTAAAAATACGATCATGAAAAAGTTACTTAAAGCTCTTGCAATTGTTATCATCCTCTTTCTTGCAATTATTATTGTTCTGCCCTTTGCTTTTAAAGGAAAGATTTCGGAAAAGGCTAAAAAGGCAATCAATGAAAATCTGAATGCCAAGGTTGAATTTTCCGACATTGGTTTGTCACTAATCCGCAGCTTCCCTGATATTTCCATTTCCATTCACTCATTAAGCATTGAAGGTGTTGACCAATTCAAGGCTGATACCCTTATCAGCGTTCCACGATTGAGTATGAGCATTAATTTAATGAGCGTTATAAAAGGCAATGAGTATGAAGTGAGAACAATTGATGTGGATAATGCACGTATTTATCTGAAGGTATTGGAAGATGGACGCGCTAACTGGGATATAATGAAAGAGGATTCAACCGCGGTTTCAGATACGGTTTCGGAACCTTCTCAGTTTAAAGTCGCTTTGAAGAGATTCAAGATCAACAATTCTCTTATCGTTTATGATGACGCCTCCATTCCTACTTATGTAAGGGCTACCGGTGTAAACAGTCTAATTAAAGGTGATTTGCGTGAGGTTGTTTCTGATCTCGATACGAAAACTCAAGTTGCTGACCTCTTTGTGAATTATGATGGCATTCCCTATTTAAGCAAGGCACATGCAAATCTCGACACCAGGATAACTGCTGATCTTGATAAATTTAAATTCACCTTTCCCGATGCACATCTTTTCATAAATGACCTTGAAGTGCTTGCAAAGGGCTTCTTTGCCATGCCTGAAAACGGTTACGATATGGATATTAGCTTTGAAGCCGTTAAGAACGAGTTCAGGCACTTCCTTTCATTGGTACCGGCCATTTATTCAAAGGACTTTGATAAAATGAAGAGTGCCGGGTCATTGGCCTTTAATGGATATGTTAAAGGTCATTACGATGATAACACAGTTCCTGCCTTTGGAATAAACCTCGGCATCACCAATGGTATGTTTAAATATCCTGATTTGCCCGGAACTGTTGAGAATATAAATGTTAAAGCAGTAATTGACAACCCCACCGGAGTTCCCGACGCTACAATTATTGATGTTGAGAAGTTCCATCTAGAAATGATGGGTAATCCGATTGATGCGATATTGCATGTTAGAACGCCTGTAAGTGATCCTTATCTTGATGTGATGGTTGACGGAACCTTGAATTTGGCCGATGTTTCAAAATTCTATCCATTGGATGATGGTGATAAATTATCAGGATTGGTTGTTGCTGATTTTGCAGTAAAAGGTAATCAGTCTGATATTGAGAATCAGCGCTTTAATGAATTCAAGGCCAATGGTTCACTTGATTTTGCTGATCTCGTTTACAATACTGCCGCATTTTCTGAGGGAATCACAATATCAAAGGCCCGATTCGATTTATCAACCTCTGAAATTTCCATGCCAAACATGAATATGACCATTGGCAAGAACGATATCTCAGCCAGCGGAAGTCTTTCGAACTATCTGGCCTACGCCTTTGATAAAGGTGAACTTGCAGGTGTCATGGATATGCAGTCAAATTATTTCAACATCAATGACTTCATGTCATCTGATGAAGCAGAAACTCACGATACAAGCTCATCAAAACTCTCTGTCATTGAAATACCGAAGAACATGGCATTTCTATTGAATTCATCATTTGAAAAAGTGATTTATGATAAGTTGGAGTTAACCAATGCCACAGGGATTCTTAAAGTTAAAGATCAAACCCTTACGCTCCAGGATGTTAAGTTCAATGCCATGCAGGGTCAAATGACCATAAATGGCACATATTCTACCAAGGTGCCCAATGAACCTTTCATTGATTTAGCCATGAATGTGAGCAGTATTGAGATTAGTGAGACCTTTAAGAACTTTCTAACCATTGAAAAACTGGCGCCAATTGCCAGCAAGGCTTCCGGAAAGATAAGCTCGGCCCTGCATCTTTCCACTAAGCTGGGATCAGATATGATGCCGTTGATTTCTACATTGATCAGCAGTGGTAATTTAACATCACCGGAGGTGCTAATCAGTAACCTTGCAACTTTCGACAAATTGGGTGATGCACTTAAGATGGATCAATTGAAGAAGTGGGCAGTTGATAAAATTAATCTCTCCTTTGCAGTAGAAGATGGCAGAGTAATGGTTAAACCATTTGATGCAAAGCTGGGAAATATCAATGCCGTGGTTTCGGGATGGAATTCTTTTGACCAAACACTTGAATATGTGATGGATCTTTCCATTCCCAGGAGTGCATTTGGTGGCGCTGCCAATAGCGTGCTTAATAATCTGGTGAAACAGGTTAACGATAAAGGGGCAAACTTCAGTGTGGGAGAGACAGTTCCCGTTTCAGTGCTTATTACAGGCACGGTTACTGATCCAAAAATATCAACCAGTATTAAAAGTGCCACAACCGGATTGAAGGAAAATATCAAGGAGACAATACAGCAGAAAAAGGAAGAAGCCGTTGGTCAGGTAAAAGCCGAGGCAAGCAAGTATATTGAGGAAGCAAATGCCCGGGCACAGAAGTTATTGGATGAAGCACAGTTGCAGGCAAACAAGATCGTTGCCGCCGGAGCACAAGCAGCCCAGAAGATCAGGGATGAAGCTAACTTAAAGGCTAATCAACTAATTGCAGAAGGCAAGAAGAAAGGTCCAATCGGTGAACTTGCAGCTAAAAAGGCTGCTGAAACTGTAAAAAGCGAGGCTGACAAGAAAGCTACCGGTGTTACCACTGAAGCCCAAAAACAGGCTGATGCCATTATGGCCAAAGCCCGACAGGAAGCTGAAAAGTTAAGGGCAGAGGCTCAGGCTAGAACAAAATAGTGGTTATTTGGAATCTGCTTCACTTATGGCATTGGGCCATTGGTTTAGCCGTTCACGTGAGTCGTTGATAAAGGTGTTCATTTTATTCACCTCCAATGAATCCATGTTTCTGAGGCGGAATAAGACATCATCTTCTAACCGGCTTCCTGATACCTTTTTATCGCTATAAAGCTGGTTTACAGGAACTATATAATAGTTTTTCTTGCCATTTTCAACCGGTGTATACACCCAGGTAAGATGATACTCCGGATTAATAATTGTTTTCCGATTCCAAGTTTTCAGCAGTGTGAAGCTTACCATTGCACCCCCATCCCTGTACCTGTCGCGTTGGTTGGAAACGTAATTTCCAAGTGAGTATACCAGCAGATGGTTTCGCTGGGTGGAATCCTCAGTGTTATAATACTCCATGGGTTGCACCACATGCGGATGAGAGCCTATTACTGCATCGGCACCGTTTTCTCTACAAAGGGCTGCCAATTGTTGTTGAATGGTTGAGGGAAGTAGTTCGTATTCATTTCCCCAGTGAAGGAAAACAAGTATGAAATCGGGATTCAGGCCTTTTGTATAAGCCAGGTCATCGACTATCCTTTGTTCATCTATCAGATTGACCATGGCCGGATAATTAAATGAGAGTCCGTTAGTTCCGTAGGTATAGTTCAAAAGCGCCACCTTAATATCATTTTGAGTAAAAAGCAAAGGGTGGTTATTTCGAAAATCAGCACTGTCAATAAAAGTGCCTGTTCTTTTAATGCCAAGACTGTCAAGCACTCTAACTGTTCTCAGAATGCCATCATCACCTCTGTCGCAACTATGGTTATTGGCTGTCGCCAGGATATCAAATCCTGCATTCCCGGCAGCCACAGCAAGTTCATCAGGTGCGCTGAACTGAGGATACCCTGTAAATGGCTTCCCTGCCAGAGTTACTTCCAGATTGGCAATGGCAATGTCCTTACTTGTTACAATAGGAGCAATATATTGAAAACAAGAGGTATAATCGTATGTTCGGGTGGAATCATCCCAGGCGGAGGTAATCTGCGGGCCATGCTGCATGATGTCGCCGGCAATGAGTATGGTCAGTTGCCTATCGTATGGTGCACTCTTCTGTTCTATTTTCTCGCTGTTGCTAACCTGTGCGGCAACAAACAGAGAAGTAACAATCAAGGCATATCGTACTATGTTAATGACCATAGAAGTGGTTTTCAGAATCCAATATTTATACCTGCCTGTCCCCAAAAGTGATTTTTCCCCTCTTTAAATTCATTGGATAAGTAATATTGCGCCAATTTGAGACCATATTTTCCATGCCTAACGGTTATGCCTGCATCGGCACAGAAAACCAGTCTTTCAATTTCGTCCGGCTTTAACACATAAACGTTATCCTTGTTCATTATTCCACCACTAAGTGTTGCATTATATCCAACAATACGCGTTGTTATATTTGATTCGAATATAAACTGCCACTTTCTGCCTTTTATTTGTTGGAGATTCATAAAATCAGTTGGAAGAGGTGCCATGAAATAATTGGAATTGGTCACTCTAATACCCAGTCCGGTTTCGGCTGAAGTGTTAAGGGTTCCCAATGATGCGGCACTAATGGTGAATGCACTGAAGCTACCGGTAGTAGCCAATTGCTTCAGAACCTTATAATTGTAATTCAGCACGATGTCATTTCCTATTTGTGTTTCCCAGCCCAAAGGCTCATCGTTTGTTGGTAAACCGGCATGTACCCCTTTCTGCAATACGCTGCCCAAGGCCGCTTTGCCAATAACACCAATATCGAATGATGCAATCTGGGTGACGCCTTTATCAGGAGAATCTGATCTGCGTGCGAATTTTAAATACATGGCAGAAGCATATGGCCGGTCGCCATCCAATAGTGGAGGTTCTTTGGTTGTGAAAGGTGTATACATGGCATGGCGAATCTCCAGACTGTTATACTCCATACTCCGCTTCGTGTTTACCGGGAGAATGGTATTGATCTTCCAGAAAGCCAGAGCCGGCGACCGGTACCGGATGCATACTCCATTGGTATAATACCTGTCAGTATTACTAAAGAGATCATTGTCAAGCAATATCTCTACCCCTGAATAGGGCCAGATATAGGATTGAATTATTTGATTTCTTACAATAACCGGATTCCTGAGGATAACCGGAGACGCTGTTCCATTCACTGATTCCATGCCGGTTATAGCCACAGGGAAATTCGTGGAGGTTGCAGAAATGTCGGCATTTTGCGAAATAGCAACCATGTCAAGTAATTGATCACTGGTCCGGGCTATAAATGGAGCAACCGACTTAGGATAGGTGGTCCTGTAATTATCAGTTTCTGACTGAACATTAATCGATGCAGGTTTACTG
>JAEYXG010000223.1 GCA_023428585.1 Bacteroidota bacterium | reverse complement strand
TCTCCTTTAGAGTATTGATCAAGCGGAAGCTTCGCCGATTGATCGCTCCTCTTATTGGCAGTGAGATGTACAACTGAAGAATCCTTTGTTTGATTGTATACAACAGCCACCAACAAATCATTTTCATGATGAAATTTCCACTCTTCAGTTCCTTCCCAGGCAATGTTTAAAATTCCTTCCTGATCAATGGATGTAGTAATAGCAGTTGCATTACTTAAATCGCCATTTGAAATTTCGAACCATGAAAGGTTATTCGTCTTATTGTTTTGGCGTGCCAGCTTGTATTTATTGGCGTTGATAGATATTGCAACATTATAGGGCGCACGGTTTGCATCAAAATCTTTAAAGCCAATGTCAATTGCTTCTTTCATTTTGCGCACAAGGTTAACTACATATGCAAATTGCTTTTGTGCAACAGCAAAAGCAGGGGTAATTTTCTTTTTGGTTTTTGGTCTGCTGCGGGAAACTGTCTTTCCTTTCCTCTGGTACATTGAAATATCGCCTGTCATTCCCTGCCAAGCTCCATTTTTTAAAATAGCCATTGTAGTGTGTGTTAGGTAACCGTTTAATTTATTTTCAAATTATTCCAACAAAGATAAGGATAATTTCATTCTGACACTGCTTTAAAGTCCTTTTTTATACGTTATTTATATGTGTCATATACGTTATTCATACGTCTTCACACGTACAAAATACGTATATAATACGTATAATACACGTATGAAATAGGACTTAAGGACAAATTTGCACTGAAATCACGTTTAACTCTTCCGGGATTTAAAAGCCATAATTAAACCATATAGTATTGGCATAGATTCAATTCTTGTATTTATTTATACATTAGGTGCATTTCATATATTTGCCCATCATTAAACATTGGATGGATTCCGGTTCAAAACTGCTATCACTAAACTTTGACTAACGATTACCAAAAATGGGAATATTAAATCACGGAATATTTGGGCCACAAAAAGGCAGGACAGGAAATGTAATAGGCAGTTTCTGGAAAAAGATAAACATTTTGAGGATCAGGCCTGAGTCATATCATGATGCCAATAATCATCAACAGCAAGATCAAAGGATGCGGTTTAATCTGATAAATGATTTTGCTTCATTAAATAAGACACTGATTAAGATTGGATTTTCGATAGAAAGCAATTCATCATCCGCATTTAACCGGGCCACGAAATACAATATGATTCATGCCATAACCGGTACGTATCCTGATTTGAAACTAGATATAAACCTTGCACGCATAAGCACCGGTGATCTGGAAGGCCTTGAATTGCCAATTGTATCATCACCGCAGGCAAAAACGATAAGAATTGAGTGGCATGATAATTCCGGTCATGGTTACGCAAAAGCAACAGATAATGTATTCATAACCATAATAGATGAAACCATTGAAGATGCATTTATAAATGACACTATGATTAAAAGGAGTTATAGGGTTGCAACCATCGAACTTCCTCAGAAATGGTCGGGCAGAAATGTTGCTGTCATGGCATTTACAGCCTCTGAAATGGTAATCAACACAGCCAAAAGCAAATGCCAGATTTCAAATTCAGCCGTTTTAGGAAAGATTAGAGTTGCTTGATATTTTATAACTGGATTGAATGTTCAGAAGGTTGGAGTTGGTCTTGACCCGTGTTCAGGAGCCGTACTTTGCAGGATAACTTATAGACACCAGGAGATTGATAAATAGGCAAAAAAAAACGGCTCATTATCATGAACCGTTTTTGCCATATTTGTGACTCCGACAGGATTCAAACCTGTAACCTTCTGATCCGTAGTCAGATGCTCTATTCAGTTGAGCCACGGAGCCTTTATGAGGGTGCAAATATACGTATTTTTCGGTTAATCCAAATGAATATGGCTCAAATTTATTAACCCAATAAAATTTATTTCCGGCATCGTTCCATAATTACAAAAATAGCCGTTCTTTTGCCAACCATTAATGTCATAGTTAATACAAATCAAAAAAGCAAGTATACAGATCATGGACGCACCCTGGCTTAAATCACTCCCTGTTGCCATTACAGTTACTAATAAGGAAGGCAAGATCATTGAAATGAACGACAAGTCGGCCGATGTTTTTTCAAAGTATGGTGGTTATGAGCTGGTAGGCAAGGATCTTAACCATTGCCACAATCCACATTCACGTGAAGTAATAGCCGGCATGCTGGCAAACAACACTACCAATGTTTATACCATCGAAAAGGAAGGAACCAGAAAACTAATATACCAGTCGCCCTGGTATGATAATGGGGAGGTTGCCGGATTGGTTGAACTCTCCATCATCATACCCTGGGAGATGCCTCATTTCAAGCGATAGCAGTTTTTCAGAAAGTTTTATTTCTGTGCAATCTTGATGGTACAACCAATAGCTTTGGTAAAGTTCGGCTCCGGTTGTTTGTGGTTCCTTAATGCTTCAATGGCATTTTCAAGATATTTTTCAGTAACCGCTGATGCATCCTGATGGTTATTGTCAATTGCCCCGATATAGGCTACCTTATTGCCGGCAGGGTTTTTCTCCAATAGATAAACGTGAGGGGTGCGTGTGGCACCATATAGAGGCAGCACCTTTTGTCCTTCGTCAAACAAGTAAGGGAAACTGAAATTTTTATCCTTTGCCCTCACCTGCATCTTCTCATAACTATCATCGGGAGCTACCGCGGGATCATTCGGATTGATGGCAATAACAGGGTAACCCAGTGGGGCATACTTTTTATTCAGATCATTGATCCTGTCTTCATAAGCTATGGAAAACGGGCAATGGTTGCAGGTAAATATTACCACATATCCTTTGGCTTCTTTAAAATCAGACAAGGAAACCATTTTGCCATCAACATTCTTGAGTTTAAAGTCGGCTGCCTTATCCCCTACCTTATAACCCTGGGCCATTGCGTTGAATGTAAGGGATAATATTGCTATTGTTAAAATTGTTAGCTTCTTCATTTTGATTGTTATTAGTGTTAATGATTAATTTATTTATTCACATTATTTTGGTTTTCAAACCAATGGAGGTTAATGGAAGGCAAATAGTCGTATAGTTAGATTACTAAAGAGGGCAGTTATAACGTTACCTGACTGTTATTTGAATTCCATGGGATTCATCTTTTCCAGTACACCTTTTATTTCAGCATAGGTAAATTCCTTTTCAAAGAACATTCGTTTATCCTTGTTATAGAATATGGTAGCGGGAATGGAGCCGCTCCATGATTGGTCAACTTTATCAATCCATCCATTAGAATCAGGATCACTTAGAACAATAACTTCAGGGGTAACCTTGTGCTTCCTGATGAATGGCATCAAGCGGGATTCAATTTGCCGTTCAAAATCCAGGCTAACCAGCAGCACTTTAAGCTTCTTATCGGCATATTCATCGTTTATCTTCTGAAAATGAGGAAGCTCCTTAATACAGGGAGCACACCAGGTTGCCCAGAAATTAATGATGTAGGTTGTATCATTTTCTTTCTCCAGGTAAGGCTTCAGGCCATTGAAGTCAAGAACCTTTATTGTCGGGTCTATCTCAACGGATGCCTCAGGATTCAAGAATCGTGGCGTTTGTATAACTGGTTCTTGCAGTGATGACATCTGTGCCTGTAAAGAGTACGAAGCCATACCAATTATTATAGTAAGTATGAGTTTGTTGATTAGTTTCTTATTCATAGGACATCTAATAACGCACCTCATGAAAAAATGTTCAAAAGGAGAAAATCGCCATTGAACAGCATGTAACCATTTAGTTAACAATACGAAATCAGGATGGATGATGCGTTGAGTAAGTTGTATGATTATCTATCAAACACTACCTTACCATCGATATAAGTTCTAACAACCTTAGCTTTGGTTATTTGGCGTGCCTTAACCTGCATAATATCCATATCGAGGATAACAAAGTCGGCATTCTTACCCGGTTCAAGGCTACCCCGGCGATCCTCTTCAAAGCAAGCCTTGGCAGCCCAGTAGGTAATGCTACGCAAAGCCTCCTGACGGGTAAGGGCATTTTCACGTTGGAATCCTCTCATGGGTTGACCATCGAGATTCTTACGATCAACTGCCGCATAAAAGGAATAAATTGGGCTTATATGTTCTATTGGGAAATCGGTACCATTGGGCAACCAGCCATTTTCACGCATCAACTTCCGATAGGCATAGGCATTAATGATTCGCCGTCCCAGTCGTTGACGGGCCCACGACATATCAGAGGTCGCATGTGTGGCCTGGATGGAAGGAATAATTCCAAACTCGCCAAACTTCTTGAAATCATTCTGATGAATAATCTGGCAGTGCTCAATACGCCATCGCAAGTCATTGCCCGGCAGCAGATAATTGCTGTATACATCAAGTACCATCCTATTTGCCGAATCACCAATGGCATGTGTATTAATCTGGTAGCCATTATCATAAGCCATTACACACCACCTACCCAATTCCTCAGGGGTGATGGTCATGGTTCCATAATTGCCTGGGTCATCAGAATATGGCTTGAGCATGCAGGCACCTCTGGAACCCAAGGCTCCATCAGCATACAATTTTATGGCACTCACCATCATCTTATCACGCTTGAGCACTCCTTTCTTCACAAATCGCTCGTAATTCTCGGTAGTAGGATTTAGCATAATGTAGTAGGCCATTTTCATTAGTTCTTCAGAATGAAGACTATCATAAAAATCTATAAGCCAAGGATCGGCGCCGGCTTCTGTAACCATGGTAAGACCAACACCATGACACTCATCGGCTGCCTGAAGCATCATTTGGGTAAGCTGTTCACCCTTTGGTGAAGGTATAAGGTTACGGAATGTATCAGCCAATGATTCAGTAAATATTCCTGTGAACTTTCCTTTTTTTATGATTGCTTCAGCAGGATTTGCAAGACTATCTACCTTTAAACCTGAAAGATTGATAGCAGCTTGATTTACCAGGACTGCATGTCCGTCAATCCGAATCAGTACAACCGGTTTATCAGGATACACCTCATTAAGCTTCTTATTTTCGGGAAATTGCTGTCCCGGCCAGTTGTTCTGGTCCCATCCCCTTCCTACGATCCATTGTGAAGGAGATTTCACAGAATGGGTTTCAATTATTTCAAGCAACTCATTGAATGATCGGGCTGGACGAAGATCGGCATATTGATGGTTCTGCACATAACCATAAAAATGACTATGCGGATCAATGAACCCCGGGTATATGGCCTTCCCCTCAGCATCATAAACGGAATCGGCCTTGTACATTTCATTAGCGGTTATTTCATCGCCAACAAAAACAACCTTACCATCATCAATTGCCATGGTGGTATGCAATGTAAAAGCACTATCAACCGTATATATGACGGCATTCCTAACTATCAGGTCAACAGTGGATTTCCCCTGATTACATGAAGTAACAACCATAGTTGCAAACATTATACTTATCAACCGCCAAAGCATTCGACTAATTTTTATGCGAAATTATAAAAATTATAGCTTCATTTATCCCCAGTAATTCAGTTGCTGGTTTAATATTTATAAAAATCGACAGATCATTAAGTGACATTATCCAAGTAATCAAATTGACAAAACAAGAGTGATCCAAAGAAGAAATGTAGTAACAGACACATGAGGAATAAATCAAACATGAAAATTGACGCTTATAATTAACATGAGATCACTCAGTCGTTTTAATGCATCCAATCACTATATGTAGCATATATATCGACAATACATCAGTATGAATTGCTCATTTTCCTTTTATATTCAATGTTTCTTTATTTTACATTAACGCATCACATATTATATAATAGGATATTACGATGTATTTAATGTATTTGAAAAGTGCAAATCACGTGGCTTAATGTGCAAATTGTATAAAATTTCCGACTGTAGTTGGTCGTAAATTAGCAATAGAAATATATCAACAAATAACATTACTAATTAACCAAAAACGTCAAAAGAAACAAAAAAAAAGAAAAAAAGAAAAAGAATCAAAATGCCAAACACAGTCCAGCCAGACGCAAACATAGGCTGAAGTAATGGACTTCTTCCCAATTTTTCTGACACTGGTCATATTGAGCTGCCATGTCTACCCGTTTTTTAAAATACACCCCCCAAAACAATCAGAAATTATCTCTTTGCTTATTATTCATTCGCAGGTAGCTATTTACCTGAGGGCAAATGCTTTGTCTTATAATAAATCAAATAAAAGAGAAAAATGAAAATTGAAAGAACTACACAATTGAGATTTGTGCGATGTATGCTTACAGCAGCGATATACATTGCATTTTCGTTTTCTTCCATACAAGCGCAGCAGGGTGTTGCGCCGGTAATGACCCCTCTCATCGGCTTCGGTGTTGATGGTGACGCCATGTCAAATTACCCTACACCCGGCCCCTTTTCGCAAGCAGGCGACTGGTTTTCTGATCCCATGTATCCGGGTCCGGGCACCACTCTGTTTAATATGACCACCCCTGATCCCTACGACATGACCTATCCATTGAGCATTCACTATAGTGATCCATGGGAAGGCGAAGATCCTACCATGTTTACCGGTTCAACTAAAATTTATCATCCCTATGACAACACATTTACATGGGGAGCTGGTCAGGTACTTAATAAAAACCAGATCAACAACGCATCGGCACATTTCACATGGGGAAATCCTGATTTGCCTGGTGGTGTAGCAACCGACCTTTGGTGCATATTTGCTGCCGACCGGATGGTGAATAATGGAGATGCCTATATTGACTTTGAGTTTCTGCAATCGCCCGTTATTATGGTTTATAATGCTGACTCATCTGCCGGATATTTTCAGGGTTTTGGACCTGATAACACTCGAACTGTAGGTGATATTATTGTAACCATCCAATTTGAAAATGGCGGAACGAACGCTATTCCGGTAATTCACCGATGGGAATATGTTGGACCAGGTGCCGATGACTTTGAATATGTTGAACAACCTGTTGGCAATTATACAGGTAATCTTTTTATTACAAGTAACACAGCACTCACAGTAGCTCCCTGGATGCCTTATGGTCAACCCTCCTACCTGACCAATCAGTATGCTGAAGGTGCTATTAATCTATCAGCAGTAATGGGATTTGGTGAAGATGACTGCGGATATCTCAGTACAGTATTTGTCAGAACCAAAACATCACAATCAACAAGCGCTGAATTAAAAGACTTCCCCGGTGCTCCATATCAAGCAAATATATCGCTTGATGATCTTGAGGTGTTTTGTCCGGATCCTGTATTACTGGACGAATGCACAGATATGGCTGATATTACTACAGCCTATAATAACTGGGTAGATGGATTCTATTACACCGGTGGCAATGACCCTATTGTTGAAAATATAGGACTCATTCCATCACTTCCTGCTGATATAGAATGTGGAGGCTCCATCTCCTTTACCTATGAGGTTTCTGATTTATGCAATCCAGAACCCATTACCTGTACCAGTACCTTTGAAGTGGAAGCTGATGAAACACTGCCGGTAATAAACGATGGACCTGACATTGCACTGGAAGGCTGCAATCCGGCATGGCCCGCTTCGGTTACCAACACCTGGAGCGACAACTGTGGTGGAAGCGGTACAGTTAACGGCGTTGCCGGGGATGTACTCGATCTGCCGGGTTCGGTTTGCATGCAGTACCGTGATTACACCTTCAATGTGGAGGACGAATGCGGAAACGATGCACTGCCGGTGGTAAAGAGAGTCACCAGACATTGGGACATGACGGCTCCGGTAATAAACGATGGACCCGACATTGCACTGGAAGGCTGCAATCCGGCATGGCCCGCCACAGTTACCAATACATGGACGGACAACTGCGGTGGAAGCGGAACGGTTAACGGCGTTGCCGGGGATGTATTCGATCTGCCGGGTTCAGTTTGCATGCAGTACCGTGATTACACCTTCAATGTGGAGGACGAATGCGGAAACGATGCACTGCCGGTGGTAAAGAGAGTCACCAGACATTGGGACA
>JAEYXG010000169.1 GCA_023428585.1 Bacteroidota bacterium | reverse complement strand
TACCAATAATAATGCTAACGGCTCTTGGAAGCACCGAGGATAAACTGCTGGGATTTGAAAAAGGTGCTGATGATTATATTGTCAAACCATTCGAGTTTCGGGAACTCCTGGCAAGGATAAAAGCACTCCTGAAAAGAATGCCTGAAAGCAAAAAGAACCAAACGATACTTAAAGTGGCTGATCTGGAAATGGATACAGAGAGTAAAACAGTTAAGCGTGGTGACAATAATATAGAACTTACTGCCAAGGAGTTTTCCTTATTGGAATACCTGGTCAGGAATACCGGTAAGGTCATTTCAAAGGCTGATATCGCCGATAAGATTTGGAACATCAATTTTGATACCGGTACAAATGTCATTGAAGTTTATGTAAACTTCCTTCGAAAGAAAATAGACAAGAACTACCCTGTGAAACTAATCCACACCCAGATTGGGATGGGATATGTATTGAAAGAACTTCAAGGCAATGCAGATTAGGAACAAGTTAACCCTTCGCTTTGCTCTACTTGTTGGAAGCCTGCTATTGGTCTTCTCTGTAATTATTTACACTCTCTCAGCATCCTATAGAAAACAGGAATTCAATCAGCGACTCAAAGAGAGGGGTGTAAATACTGCCAAACTCCTTATTGATGTAAAAGAAATAGACAATGAACTGCTCAGAATAATAGATAGTTCCAATTATAGTGCTCTCATTGGTGATGAAGTTGTGGTATTCGATTATTTCAAAAAGAGCAAAATCTATTCATCAGTTGATTCATCAAGTATTGTAATAGATGAAAAGTTGCTTTCAAAAATTCGAACTGAAGGAGAGTACGCATTCAAACAGGGTGGACGTGAAGCAATTGGTTTATTATATAGCAATGATTTCAGGCGATTTGTGGTGATTTCATCTGCCATTGATATCTATGGAATGAATAAGCTTAAGAACCTATTCTGGATAATTTTTGGATGTTTTATTGGCTCTTTGATAGTTATATTGCTTATAGGAAGATACTTTTCAATGCAAGCTCTTAAACCAATTATCAACGTAATTGCTGAAGTCTCCTCCATCGGCGCCAATAATCTGGGACAAAGGGTAAATGAAGGAAATGGCAATGATGAGATTGCCCATCTTTCCATCACATTCAACAAAATGCTTGATCGAATCGAAACAGCCTTCAAAATGCAGAAGAGTTTCGTTTCAAATGCTTCGCATGAACTACGAACACCTTTAGCATCCATCACCAGTCAGATTGAAGTAGATCTGATGAAAGACCGACCGACATCAGAATATAAAGATGTTCTGACTACCTTATTGGAAGATGCCAGGGGATTAACTACCCTTTCCAATAACCTGCTTGAAATTGCAAGATCAGAGCAGGAAATAGGGACACTTAAAATTCAAAATGTTAGACTTGATGAAATTCTTATCCAAACACAGCTCGAATTTTTAACTTTAAATCCTTCCTTGATAATTGACATTGATATCAGGGATAATACTAATGATGATGATCTTGATCTGGCTGTTGCCGGCAATGAGAATTTGCTCAAGCTTATTTTTGTGAATTTAATTGATAACGCATGTAAATTCTCTGACAATAAGCCTGTTAAAGTTTCCATCGATTATGGGAAGGAAAATGTGAAACTAAGTTTCCAGGATCAGGGCATAGGCATAGACCAGAATGATATACCCAACATCTTTGAACCATTTTACAGAGCAAGCAATGCTCAGGACAAAAAAGGCCATGGTATTGGTCTTTCACTAATCCAAAAAATTGTCACTCTGCATCATGGTTCCATACACATTGATTCAAAACCGGGTCAAGGCACTATTATTGAAGTTGCTCTACCATACAAACACGACTAATTGATGGATATTATTGTAAAATATTTCAAAGATCTCAATGATACTCAGATCAGCAATTTCAACAAGCTTGATGAACTCTACAGGTACTGGAATGATGCCATCAATGTAATTTCACGCAAAGACATTGACAATCTTTTCATTCACCATGTTCTTCATTCACTCGCGATTGCTAAGATAATTAAGTTTGCACCCGGCACTTCAGTAATTGATGTAGGTACCGGTGGTGGATTTCCCGGTATACCACTTGCTATAATGTTCCCTGAAGTCAATTTCCATCTGGTCGATTCAATAGGAAAGAAAATAAAGGTTGTAAGTGAAATATCCGAATCACTGGGTCTGAATAATGTCACTGCTTCACAGAGCAGAATAGAAGAAATTAACTTCAAGTACGATTTTGTAATAAGCAGGGCAGTGACAGCTTTGCCGGCATTTGTTGCGTTAACGAAAAAAAATATTACCAAGCGATCCATTAACCCCCTACATAATGGAATTCTATACCTCAAAGGAGGCGATTTACGTGAAGAGATTCAGCAAACGGGCACTAAGAATATGATTTATCCGTTATTCAAGCTGTTTGAGGAACCATTTTTTGAAACAAAGTACCTGGTTCACTTGTGGTTTTAATGAGAACCTGAAATTTCACTACTTTTAACCCTGATTTAATAATAAGTACACTATACATTTTTAAAACAAAAATTTTATGAACAATCAGATTTTAAGCCTGAAACCTGGAGCTGTTTGGAAAAACTTCCATAGCTTGACCCAGATACCAAGGCCTTCGAAGAAAGAAGCAAGAATTATAGAATTCATGAAGAACTTTGGGGAATCATTAGGGCTGGAAACAATAGTTGACAGCGTTGGAAATGTAATTATTCGCAAACCGGCAACACCAGGAATGGAAAATAGGAAAGGTGTAATCCTCCAATCTCACCTGGATATGGTACCACAGAAAAATAGCGATAAAGTTCATGATTTTGAGAAAGATCCCATTGAAACCATAATTGATGGTGATTGGGTAAAAGCAAATGGGACAACACTTGGAGCCGATAATGGTATGGGCGTTGCTGCAATTATGTCAGTACTTGAATCAAAAGATATGCAGCATGGTCCGGTTGAAGCCCTCTTTACAAT
>JAEYXG010000149.1 GCA_023428585.1 Bacteroidota bacterium | reverse complement strand
GTCTATTCTACAACAATCATGAACAACATTGAACTATTTTGAACTATTTTATAAGTGTCACCACTCCCTTCATCTGATACCTCTTCCCCATCTGATTGGAATAACTCAGCACCCAATTATAAATCCCCGGTAATTCATCCTTTCCATCCCATCCCTCTGCAGGATCACTGGTTTCAAAGAAGCGCTGTCCCCATCGGTTGTAAATAGAGAGGTGATACTGTACTACCATATCAGGCCTGGTGATGATTGGTTTGAAGGTATCGTTTAAGCCGTCGCCATTGGGGGTGAAGGCATTCGGGACTTGTATTATTACCGATCCATTTATCATCACTACAGAACTTGTGTCGGCGCAACCTTCTTCTGTTTTTATGATTAATGTGTATTCACCATCCTCTGTTACATTAATGAAATTCGCATTTTCACCGGTATTCCAAACATACATGAAATACCCAGGGCTCGCCATTAATTGAAAAGGCGGCGAATAAAATAAGGTATCACCTTCTGAAGGCAGGTTAGCCTGAGGGTTTGAAACAACGGTAACCTGAACCGTGTCGTTGTCAATACAATTCATCTGATCAATGACTTTAACGCTGTACAAACCTGAATCCTCCTCACCGGCAGAGGGAACTTCATATAATGCACCCGTGAATGTACCCTTTGGGGTATCCCAGATGACTGCAAGTGTTCCTGTGCCTCCGCTTGGAATTGCCATCTGAGAAAGTTTGGAGAATTCACATACCTTTTCTTCATAGAATCCCCATATTTCAGGGTTAGGTGCAATGGTAACATTACCCATGGAATCTTTCACTGGAACCTCCACTCCAAAGTGGTTGATAAACCTGGTTTGGTTATCTGCAACCAGCCAGTTAATGGTTGAAAGTCCCGGAGCTTTTCCCTGTACCACAAGATCAAATAACACGGTATTATCAGGCAGTGTTACCGGGTCACTCCCATTCCAATTGATCCTTACCACTCCGGCCGAGGGATAATTTACCGGCTCCAGACCAGATACCAGCTCACTGTGTATATTATTTACACCTGTGGCTTCCACAAGCACATCGTTATAACTAATGACCACTTCAAAGGAAGTAATATCCTTAAAATTACTAACCATAAGTGGTTCTGAAGCGCGAAGTCCATTACATACCATCGTGTCACCGGCTGTCGCAAATAAAGTCTGGCCGGTTTGGGGTAATATTGTGATGTAGAGTGTACTGTCGCAGCCGTGCTTATCCCTGACATCTATGGTGTACTGTCCTTGTACGAGGTTTTCAAATACATTGCTTGTTTGGGCAGGAAGTTGCCCGTTTAACGAATAAGTCACGCTATCACCAATGGCAAAGATGGTGATACTTCCATTGGCCAGGTTATCAATTTCAGGTTGTTCATTATGGCCTGTAATTTCAACCCCCGGCTGGCTACTGATAATTACCGGATTAACAGCATATACTGCTTCGCAGTTCAGGCTGTCTCTAACCTTTACATTATATGGATTAGGCACCAGGTTATCAAATACTCCTGTGGTTTGATGGGTGGTCCAGTTGTCGATCGTATACAGCAGCCTGTCGCTTAACCCCGCTTGAACTTCCACTTCCAGCTTGCCTTTTGGCTGGTTGCACCAGGAGGGCGTAGGAGTTACCTTCCTGATGATCAAATCAGAATTAAAGTTCTGAATAGCACACGATGCCACGAGATTCCTGCAGCCATTGCCGTCGGTCACCCACAGGTAATAATTATCCACTCCCAGGTTATACAAATCATTTGTGGTTCCAACAATATTGCCCAGGCTATTTAACCACTCAATACTATATGGAGGAGTGCCGCTAATTATATTCACACCAGTTATTGCCCCAATAATGTTGCCGCAGGTGGTGGGAGAGATGATGGTATCTGTGGTTAATTGGGGAAGTGGATGCCATCCCACATGTACAGTGTCTCTTCCAATGCACCCCTCGGTATTTACTGCTTCAACCCAATAATAACCGGTATCTGCCACTGTAATGAAATCAGTGTTTTGGTTAGTACTCCACAGGTATGAATCATATCCGCCTTCAGCCTGCAGGGTGACTGTTGTTCCCTTGCAAATGACAGTATCACTTAGTGGATAAGGTTCTGGGAGTGCAGTTACTGTTACTTCCCTTGTGGCCGTTTCAGTTCTTCCATCAGGATACCTTACAAAGGCAGTTGCGGTATAGATTCCACTTTGCAGATATGTATGCGCTGGGTTTAGCTCATTGGATGTATTATTGGCACCACTGGCAGGATCACCAAAATCCCAGTGGATACTGTCGGGTACTGGGTTAAAGTTTGGTGTAAAAGTATAGTTCTCCCCTGCGCATTCACCCTCATACTCAAAGCGCAGGAAATAGGTTTGTATGAATTGGGGGAGGCCACGATAACACATTGGTCCGCCTAAATACACCCCTAATGAATCATAATCACAATCTAATCCTTTCACAGAAGGATTATTTATTACGCCTAAATAATATTCGAATACCCTTGCAACATAAATTTTCCCGTCAAGTCCTATTTGAAGAGCACTTGCATTGCCTCCCGTTCCAAGATTGATTGCTGAATTAATAAAAAGATTAACATCAGGTAATAAGGATAATTCATATTGAAAAATTTTATTCACAAACCCGGGAGAAGAATTCGTAAAATAAACAAACCGGTTATCACTTGAAAATTCAACACCATAAGGAAGTCCAAGAATAACTTCAATAAAATTAAAAATATTATTAATGTATCCAGTGTTATTATCAAACATTCCAATCTCAGTTCCACCATTAACTGTATTAAGTGCTGCTACAATAAATTTACTATCCGGACTTACTTTCATCTGACCTGCATTATTGCCACTTGTCTCAAGTGGAATATTTGAGAGGCAACTTGTTCTAGCCGGTTGGTTATTAACGCCCCCGGGAGTTACCAGATAAGAGTGATACTCGTTAACAGGTTGTGAGAGGTTTCTTACAATAACCCATACACTATTATTGTCAGCGTGTTTCACTGCAGTGATCTTTTCTAATGCAAGACTGGAGTTTTCCAATGGAATATTTTTATAAAAATTATCTACATCACCCAAACCTCCCTGTAATTCAATATCAACTATTGAATAATGAAGACCTATATGTGGTTGAGTAAATCCATTACCTATAGTGAAAATGTAATATTTACTATTGGAGCCTGGTTTTTTAAAAATAATACAAGTCTGACTATGCCCTAAACCTAATAATCCATAACCGTTAGGCATTTGCTGGTGATTCCGATTATAAACAACTTTGCCATCAGAGTAAAATAGAAGATTCCCTGTACTATCGCTGATAACAGCAGTTCCAAACATACTATTTAAGGAACTATTCGTTAAAATAGTCGGAGAACCATCTTGAAAAGTAATACCTGCTTTATTGCCAAAATACCAATTATTTGCTTCCTTTTGGGAATAGGCACCAATTGAAATAGAAGTTATGATGATGAATAAAATACCTTTCATTTGAATACTGTTAAAAACATGCACAGGTTATTACACCTGTTCATGTTTAAGTAAAAACCTTATTGAATCATGTTTACAGTGATGGTTGTGTTAAAATCATAAATTTCTTCACAGGTAAGTAAGCTGCTTCTGCCGCTGCCGGTACAATAGGTGACTCCATCCTTTCGTAATTCAACCTCTACAAAAATGTATAAATATGGTTTTGTGTCCTGTTGGTTACAACTCCATGACACATCTGATGTAATATAACCAGAAGGTGCTGTGTGCGGAAAAGTACCGCTATACCAAGTTGCAGGTACTACAAAAGTACTAGTTGTGGTGTTGTAAATCGCGTATTTAACATGATACTCAGAACCAGTTACCTGTACTTCACATGGATTCCAATCCACGATAAAAGATGGATATTGAGCATTGGCAGAGATGCCAATCATTAAAAGAAAAGCTAAGCTTAACAGCAATTTTGAAATTGATTTCATAAAAACAAAGTTAAAGTAAATTATAAAGTGAATTTGTTAACCCCTAGATGGGTTTTCGCGGGTAATTTACTTTCAACCTAAGGAGGGAATCTTTTCAAATAACCCGAGAACTGCAGGGATTTGCCTGTACTGGAAATGCAGTGTTTTACCAGGCTTAAACAGCAATTAGCCGGGTTGCAATACCCCCCCCCCCGAATTGTTCAATTTGCTGCAAACGGGCAGCCCCGCAGTTGCGGGATGAATGCTTTCGGTAAAGTATTGCAGGTTCATTTGCAATAAATGGTTTAATTGATATTCAAAAGTAATAAAAATTACGATGGGATGCTATTGTTAATCAGTTTTTGTGCTGAAGGTCATATGGTGGCTCCTCATCCTCCATCGCTTGCTTCCTCTCATTGCCGGATTGAAATTCCTCCTTCGTCGGAATGACTGCTTGCCTGTTGGTAAAAGACTGAAGCGGGAGGCGGCTAAGCAGTCACCTGTTTCTTATCAGCCGCCACCCGCTCCCTTCCTCTCTTAAGAAAACGGCCCGTCATTTCGGGCGCAGCGAGAAATCTGATGAAATAGAGTAATCCCCTTGTTGAGATTCCTTCTTCGTCGAAAGACGGTTGTGTAGTTACCTCACCAACGCCACATTTCCCCTCAACTTTACGACCTTCCCCACCATATCCGAATAACTGATCACCCAGCTATACACCCCTGCCGGGGCATCCTGCCCATCCCAGCCCTCTGCCGGGTTGGTGGTTTCAAAGATCACTTGCCCCCAGCGGTTGTAAATCACCATGCTGAACATGCGCACCCTTTCGTAATCTACTACCGGGCGGAAGGCATCGTTCAGTCCGTCGTTGTTGGGGGTGAAGGCGTTGGGGACAAGAAAAGGTGATTCGGCTTCCAGCATTTTAAGGTAGGTGGAATCTGCTCCCGCGCACAGGTTGTGGGTGGTGAGCTGCAGGGTGTAAAGGCCTTCGGTGTTTACGGTGATTTCGGGCATGGTGTCGCCGGTACTCCAGCGGTAGGAGGCATAACCCGCAGGGCCGGCAAGCAGGTACTCGTTTTCAAATAAAATGGTATCCTGCAAAAACCAGTCAGCGGGGTTGGGTGTAACCTGCAGGGTGAGCAGGGTTGAATCACTGCAGCCAAGGGCATCGCTTACCTTTACCTGGTATTGCCCTGAATGGGTTGTTGAAGCGTTGAAAACGATAAGAAACGGGTCGTTTACATTGCTTCCATCCGGTAAAATCCATTGATAGGTTAGTGGTTCATTGCCTGAGGCTGATGCAGAGAGCCAGGCCAGCTCACCTTCGCATACGTTTACCGGAAACTGCTGCACCAGCACAGGCGGATTGTTTACCTGTATCTGCCCGATCTGAAACTCCGGTTCAATGCTTCCGTATTCACCGGTAAACCAGGTGGCAGCCGGTGCCTGATCCCAGGTAAGGAAGCTGTTGCCCGCCTGCGTGGCACTGAATACCAGATCGAGCACAGTTACTGTTCCCGTAAGGGTTAAGGGCGCACTCCCCGCCCAGGTGACAACAATGCGCTGTGAGGCCGGATAGACTTCGGCAATAAGGTTGGCTGCAAGCTGTGGATGCACACTGCCGGGCCGGAAACCTTCGCAGTTTACCAGTGTGGCATCATATTCCAGCGTGGCTGTAAAAGCCTGAACACCGGTAAAGTTTTCAATAAGCAAAGGGGCAACAGGCGCATTGCCGAGGCATACCGCTGAATTGCCGGCAATGGCCGAAATGATGAATCCGGCTTCCTGTCCTACTCCAATACTGCCTTCGGTAAAACAACCGTTTTCATCTTCTACGCGCCAGGTGTAGGTTCCGGCAATTAGTCCTGTGAATTCGTTTGAAGTTTGCGGTGCACCGCCATTCAGGCTGTAAATAAGGTTGCCAAATCCGGTTGCTGAGAGGGTTATACTTCCATTGGGGTTGTTGCCGGTGGCGGGTTCAGAGGAGGCAGTTACCTGCGGCCCGGAGAAATCATCAATCATAACCGGATTATTGACATACACAGCCTGACAACCGGAGCCGTCAGGAACTCTTACCCAGACATCATAATCCAAAACCGGGTTCAGCCCTTCGAACAAGCCTTCATTGCTGTGCCATGTGATGCCATTATCTATAGAGTATTCCAGCATATCGCTCAACCCGCTTACGGCGGTAATGGTTATGCTTCCATTGTTCTGACCGCAGTAGGAGTCTGAATGAGAAACAGAAGCAATCAGCACATCGCCGGCATCGCTGATGGTGTATTGCGAAATAAGGTTGTTGCACCCATTACCATCGGTAGCCCACAGGTAGTAATTGCCAACGGGCAGGTTAAAAATATCTTCTTCGTTTGATAAAACCGTTCCAGCATTGTTCTTCCATTCAAGGACAATGGGTTCAGTTCCGCTGACTGTTAGCCCGCGTATGGCGCCGGTGCTACCACCGCAGGTGGTGGGGGAGAGGATAAGGTTGGTTTCGTTGAGGGTGGGTACAGGAAACCAACTGACCTGCACGGTATCGCGGCCGGTGCAGCCTTCGGTGTTCAGTGCTTCTACCCAATAGTAGCCGGTATCGGCCACAGTGATGCTTTGAGCTGTTGAGCCTGTGCTCCAGAGGTAGCTTTCGAAACCGGTAGTTGCTTGTAATTGAATCTGGCTTCCTTTGCATACTGTTGTATCATTTCCCGGGTAGGGTTGTGGCAGGTCGCTTACGATGACATCGCGTGAAGCAGTTTCTGTGCGGCCATCGGGGAATCTTACAAATACAGTAACTGTGTAAGTGCCGCCTGTGCTGTATATGTGCTGTGGATTAAGCTCAACGGAAACATTGTTTCCTCCGCTGCCAGGATCACCAAAATCCCAGTGGATGCTGTCGGGCACCGGATTAAAGTTTGGGGTAAACTGAATAGGCTCACCGGCACAATTTCCTTCAAAACTGAAGCGTAAAAAATAAGATTGAATAAACTGGGGTAATCCGTTTCTGCTTTTCCGCCCACCAAGATAAACACCTAAAGTGTCATATCCACATGCAATCCCTTCTTCACCTGGGTTATTTATTACACCCAAATATTCTTTGTTGTATCTGGCAACATATATTTTTCCATCCGGACCCATCTGTAAGTCCCTGGCAACACCTGCAGGTTCAGCAATTATCTTCATTGATGAAAGAAATGAACTTTCATCCGGAAGAAGAGAAACGTCGTATTGAATTAACCTGCTGTAAATGGAAGTATAATAAGTAGAGAGGTATAAGAATCTTGTGTCTTGCGAAAATTCAACACCACATATTTCGGAATTTATTATATTGGGGTAAAATGTAAACCAGATATTTATTTCACCAGTACTTGCATTAAATGATCCGATTTCATTGCCTGGAAGGCCATAAATAGATGCAAAAATTAATTTCCCATCGGGAGAAACTTTCATCTGCCCTCTGCCACCTCCGGAACTGGTAGCGTTGACATAAGTTAAACAGGGAGATCTGACTGGAATTGTGTTAATACCAGCAGGAGTGATGAGGTAGCTATGATATTCATTATCAGGAGCACTCAAATTGCGAACAATAACCCATACATCTGTATTGTTTTGATGTCTTACAGCTGTTATTTTGTAAGTAGCTTTGTCAGAACTGGACAATGCCATGTTTTTAAAAAATGGTTCAATGTCTCCCCGGCCTCCATCAAGAGCCATATTTATAATAGAATAGTAAAGTCCTACACAAGGGTAAGGCGGGATGCTTTCCTCTATACCAACAGTAAAAATATAGTACTTTTTCTGATTGCCTGGATATGGCACTATAATGCAGTTTTGGGTTCCGTTTCCCCCAAGCAACCCCGACCCATTTGGCATTTGCTGATGGTTCCTGTTATATACTACTTCGCCATTTGTATAGAATAGTAGGTTGCCTGTTGTGTCACTGATAGTTGAACAGCCATTCCATGAATACATGGCACTATTGTATAATGCCATAGGCACTCCAGAAGGAAATGCTATTCCGGAATATTCACCAAAGTACCAATTATTCGATTCCTTTTGGGCATAAACATCGGAAACGAAAAAACAGAAAAGTATTGTAAAGAATAAATTATTTTTCATGATCATGATTTAAAAACAGACCAGGCGCCTATGGGAACTCCTGGCCTGTTTTTAAGAAATTACGGATAGGTCATGTTTACCGTGAGGGTAACACCATTGTATAAATCACTGCATCTTAATTCTGAAGATCGTGCTTCACCTGAGCAGGTTATAGTTTCATCATCGTCCTGATATCTTTCTACTTTTACAACCAATCTGTATTTCAGTGGATAATCGTCAATGTTGCAGTCCCAATTAGTTATAGACTTTGACCAGGATAACAAATTCAAGCCAAGGTTTTCACTAAAACCTTGAACTATCGGAGTTGATGTTGGAATATAAATAAAAGCCCAGGTTACTTTGTAATATGAATCATGGCTCTGAACTTCACAATAGGAATTCCAGTTAACTGTGAAGGTGGGATCTTGCGCTTTTACCGTTATGCTTGTAGCAATCAAAAAAGTCAGTATTAACAATAATTTGGTTATTGGTTTCATGACAAATAGTTTTGAGTAAATAAAAATTGAATGAAATGGAATTTTAGCCATGGCAAAAATTCCGTGGAATATTTACTCTTTACTAAGGAGGAAATCTCTTCAGATTACCCGAAAATTGCAGGTCTTTGCCTGTACTACTGATGCAGTGTTTTAACAGGCTTGTGCAGCAATTAGCCGGGTTACAAT
>JAEYXG010000203.1 GCA_023428585.1 Bacteroidota bacterium | reverse complement strand
CGGAGGGGGTGTAAGTCGTATAGAAGTTTCAGAACAACAATGAAATAAACCCCCAGAGGGGATGTAAATTCTATAGAAAGATTGGAACAAAGAAGAAAATAATCCCCAGCGGGGATGTAAGTCGTATAAAGGGATCAGAACAACAAAGAAATAAACCCCCAGTGGGGTGTAAGTACTTACCTTTGAATCCAAATTATATCACCATGTCTGACACCTACTCTCAAATTTATCTTCAATACGTTTTTTCAGTAAGAAACCGAGATTGCATTCTATTGCCTGAATGACGTGAAAAACTCTTTGAATACATTGCCGGTATAGTTAGAATGAAAGGCCAAAAACCAATTATAGTTGGTGGGTATTATGATCATATTCATCTTTTTGTCGGAATTAAACCGGATGTGTCAATAACCGATTTAATCAGGGATGTTAAAAATAGTTCTACACATTTTATAAATGAAAACAAGTTCGTCAAGAGTAACTTTTCCTGGCAGAAAGGATACGGCGTTTTTTCTTATTCACAGAATCAGGTTAGAGCAGTTTATGATTATATCCTAAATCAAGAGGAACATCACAAAAAGAAGACATTTAAGGAAGAGTATCTTGAATTTCTTGAGAAATTCGAGATTCAATACAATGTGAAATATCTCTTTGATTGGATAGATAAACCAGAATAAAGACTAAACTTACACCCCCTCCGGGGGTTTGCATTACTCACATCTTGATTTTTCTAAACTACTTACACCCCCTCCGGGGGTTTGCATTCTCCAACATTGAACAATCAAAATTCCACCACCCTTTTCTCCCCCTCTTTCACAAACCCTCTGAACATGCCGGGGGTGTTGAATGGCATGGCAATGTTTCCATTTTTATCGACGGCAATCAAACCGCCGGTGGCACCCTGATCCTTGAGCTTTTTATTGATGATATATTCCGTAGCCTGCTCCATTGTTTCTTTTAAATAGAGCATCCGGGCTGAAACATCATAGGCTACTGCGTTCCTTATGAAATATTCTCCGTGTCCGGTGCATGAAACCGCACATGATTCGTTATTGGCGTATGTGCCTGCCCCAATGATCGGTGAATCACCTATACGTCCGTATTGTTTGAATGTCATTCCTCCGGTGGAGGTTGCTGCCGCCAGATTGCCCTGCTTATCAAGCGCAACGGCACCTACGGTTCCCTTACGGCCTTCATTTTCCAGCTTTTCCTTTATACGGAGGTATTCCTTCTCTCCTTTTTCTGAGTCAAAATAGGTATTATCTACCACCTCCAAACCATGGAGACCGGCAAAGAGATCAGCTCCACGACCCGACAACATCACATGTGCAGACGAATCCATCACCAGCCTTGCTGCCAGGATAGGATTCCGTATGGTGGTTGTACCTGCCACCGCTCCTGCCTTCATTGACCTTCCATCCATTATGGAGGCATCCAACTCATGCTTGCCCTCGGAATTGTAGACAGCTCCCTTTCCTGCATTGAATAATGGGCAGTCCTCTAACACCAATACTGCTGCAACCACGGCATCGAGCGCATCTCCACCTGATTCCAGAATCTTTTCACCGGCCTGCAGTGCCTCCTTAAGCTTGTCCCGGTACTCGGCCGATTGAGCCTCAGTCATCCTGTTAACCTGTATATTCCCAGCACCCCCATGTATTACCAATACATAATCATTCTGTGCCGGGCAATTCAGGATCATGAACCACACTGAAATAATCAAAATGAAATATCTTTTCATCGATTGTAATTTATGTTTGTTGATACTAAAAAGTACTAATCGTCATAATCGATCTTAGATACGAGAACATTTTGTTCGTTATATCTACCAAGATAGGTTAATCCCACTTATTTGCAGGTCAGAACAAGCTCCTGATATCAACAATGCCAAATAAATCAACGCATGTAATAGCGATGATCAGGATAATAAACCATCGAACGAACCCTGCTCCCCATGTCATGGCATAGCGTGATGCAATGAAGGCTCCCGTGATATTGCCAATGGAATGGACGAGCCCGAACTGCCAGTATACTTTATCATTTAGAATGAATACCACCAATGCAAAGATGGTATACAGCATTACAATAAATCCCTTGATGGCATTGGCCCGCACCAAATCGTACCCTGCACCGAGCACTATTCCGGCAAGCAGGAAATATCCAACACCCACCTGCACGAAACCACCATATACACCAATGAAAAAGAAAATCACCAACTGTACCCAACTCACCTTCCTTGCCTGGAGTGACAACTGTCCGTTAATCCACTTGTCGGGTTTCACAATTATGAAATAGATCATCATAAGCATCACAACCCCAAGGGCTTTTCTGAAAGTATCCTCATCAATTTCAACCGAAAGCTGCGCACCTATAATTGAGCCAATGATGGTAGGTATAGCCAATGCCAAGGCCTTTTTTGAATCGAGCAGTTTCTGTTTATGAAAAGAGGTTGTTGAAGTGAGATTCTGGAGAATAACGGCAATGCGGTTGGTGCCATTGGCCACATCGGCAGGCAATCCCATGAACATGAACAATGATAGGGAAATGATTGTGCCACCACCGGCCAGTGTGTTGATAAAGCCCACAAACACACCTGATACAATCAGAGCGGTTACCTCAAGTGCTGACATCTTTCGAGTTTTATGTAACAAAGGTAAAAAGTGTTCTGTATAATTCATCTTAACATTACACATAAATGATCAGGTTTTTCAATAATCCATAACACTTGTTTGACTTTTATATATTTATCATTTACCTTTGGATGACCATACAATAAACTCCAATTCATGAAAAAGGCAATCTTTACCCTCCTGCTTTCAATCATCACATGCTTGGCAACCGCTCAGTGGAACTGGGTAAATCCCAAGCCAACGGGGTATGTGCTGTTTGATGTTGATTTCATTAATGAAACTACCGGTTACGTGATCGGTGAAAAAGGGACCTTATTGAAAACTGTTGATGCCGGCGAAAGCTGGGAGTTTATTCCTACCGGCACCTTTGCCGATTTCCAATTCGTATGCTTTACCACCGAAACTGTTGGATATGCTTCCACCATCGATGCTCATATGCTTAAAACAACTGATGGTGGCTTTTCATGGCAAATGCTTGAAACCGATACCCTTGAAAGAATCTATGATATCTTCTTCCTGAATGAAAATACCGGCTTCATTGCTGCCGACCATGGTAATCTTCTTCGAACTACGGATGGTGGAATAACATGGGATAGGGCTTTCATTAACCTCTATATGGAAATTACATCAATTTACTTTGTCAATGATTTTGTTGGATTTGCCACTTCAAGACTCGGCCGTTATTATCAGACAATTGACGGAGGCGATACCTGGGATTCTCATACCGATCCAACTATGATGGATTTGAATGATGTGTATTTTGTGGATGCCAGCCATGGATTTATTGCAGGTGATGATGGCTTCTTTATGCGAACTGTAAATGGAGGGATTTCATGGACTTCCATGAACTGCTATTCGGAAGTCAGGGAAATGAAATTTATTGATGAAACCACAGGATTCGCCATTGCCAGTGAGTTTCTTGGTACCGGACACCTTGTCAAGACAACCAATGCCGGGAGCTCATGGTTTCCTGTAGGAATGGACGATATTGAATCGTATACTTTCGTTGATGATAATAC
>JAEYXG010000111.1 GCA_023428585.1 Bacteroidota bacterium | reverse complement strand
AACGGTCAGCAAATAGGCACAGTAGAGGACTTTAAAGGTAGAATTTTTCTGGAAAGCACAGGTAAATTTGAAGTGATATTTGTCTGATTCACAGCAATCTCCTCTATTGTGCTTATTTGCTGTTAGCAACAGGGCGTTCGTTTATCTGTGTGTCAGGGCAGGCAAGCTCTTTGACAAGTTTTGGCATTGGTGCAGGTATGTGCGATTTGCCAATGTGCTTGGCTGCGAACCGTAGGCAATAGGTATGACATTTTATATTTTTATAAATCTTTTGCTTGCTTTCATTTTCTGATTAGTGAGTTTAAGGGTGTATAAACTAGCTGGCAGGTCACTTATTTGTATAATTGGTGTTTCATCATTTAGTTCAATTTTCTTGACCTTTGTTCCCTCACAATTTATTATTTCAAGAACAGTATTCCCTGTACAAAGATGTTTTGGTATTTCCACGGTAATATAATCGGTAGCCGGATTAGGATATATATGAACCACATCCTTCAAAGTAAGGTTATCTTGTGTATTAGTATATGTTACTGTATCAGTTACACTTATCGTCCATGCATATTGCTTGTTTGTTTGAGCAGGGCTGCAGGCAATATCACCAAGTAAATAATAGGAAGCTTGTACAGTCATAACATAATCCCAATCGCTTAACTGAATAATACCTTCAATAAAAATATCATCATCATCATCTGTGCCTATGCAACGCTGCCAGATAATATCACCGGTTGTTGAATTTATTTTAAGCATCCATATATCCCTGAGTGTATATTGAGGATACGATGGATCGTAATGTAAACCAATCACATCTCCGTCTTTTGAAGCTGTTCTGGCAAACACCATGATGTTGCCATCGCTCAAATTATAAAACTTTAGAGGAGATTCATTTTTACTGCCACCATAACATCTTTGCCAAATTACGTTTCCATTATAATCAGTTTTTCGAAGTACCATATCTTCTGTCCTATTCCCAAAATTGTCATATCCAATATGGTATCCTGAATTGGCAAAATCCCGATCGTCAGATGATGACCATAAACCTATCAAATATCCTCCCGAAATTTCAAGAAGTTCACCAACTCCATCATATTCTGAGCCACCAATACATTGCTGCCATTCAATATTTCTCTCGCTGTCCAGTTTAAGTAAAATTGCTTCAGGTTTTGACCAACTGGGTGAAATACACGTTATATTGCCTCCGGCTACCGAAGTGCCATCACCCCCCAAAAGATAACCCCCATCACTTGTATGTATCATTGCTTCACTGAATTCGAAATCAGGAGTGCCGGCAGTAAAATCCCAAGCCTTTGTCCCATCTGCATTAATTTTCACCATCCACATATCATAAGCCCCATAGTTTTGGGTAATGTCGCCATCATACGATAATGTTGTACCAATAAAAGTTATACCACCATCTGCATCAGCATATACACTGGCATTGTACATATATTCACCACTTGTACCTCCAATAATTTTATCCCATATTTTATTACCGTTGGCATCTATCTTAATCACCCAATAATCCCCACTATTGGGATATGGGTCATAAGTTATATCGCCATCACTGGAGGCTGAACCTCCAATGATATAGTAATACCCGTCTGTTGAAGCTTCTATCATGCATGGCATGTCGCGATCGCTACCGCCAAAAAATTTATCCCACACAAAATTGCCATCATTGTCAAGTTTAACCAACCAAATATCATCAGAATCTGTCTGAGGAGGAGGGGCAGTTGTTGGTACTTCATAATCGGCTACCATTAAAAATCCGTCATCAGTTTTAGCAATATCATAAGGAAAAACATCGAATCCCTCGCTTTCGTAACCTGAAAGGCAGCTTTGCCAGTTGAAAATGATGTTCTGGGCGGTAATAATATTAACAATCAGCAGGTTAATAATAAGAAAACAAAGTCTTTGCATGGCTTACTTATTTATTTTGTAATTAATAAGTTCCCAAATTTCGCCATTTTGAAGCTCCCGTTTAACTAATCCGATGTTTTCCTTAAAATAGCCTTTAATTGGGAAATCTAAAATGGAAGGTGGTATGAATGAAGTTGTTTTGTTAACAACAACATCGTAATAGTTCTTTTTGTTAACAACTATAGTATCTTCAATCCACCATTCAATATCAGATGAGCAACTTTGAGCTTTTTGCTCTCCATTTGTGTATGTAGCAAAATCTGTCAACTCTGTGAAGTAATTTTTATTTAATTCACAAAGCATGAAATCAGAAATATAGGTTGTTGTTATATTAAACTTGCCTGAGTTACTTGAAATATAATTTGCTGTAATTTTCTCATATTCATCACATGATTCTGCATGCATTTTACTAATTTTAGAATCAGTACTTAGCAGGGTAAGGGTATCATATGCTCCAAATTGGTTTTTATACACCCAATAGCTACCTGCCGGAAAGTAAAAGTATTGTTTAAAATTTTCAGGCACCATAAATGTTTCTGCATCCTTGCAGCAGCTTCCCAATAAAATGATCGCCAATAATGGGAAGAACAGTTTTTTAATTTGAGTAAAGGATTTTATTTGCGTTTTCATGACTTTTTCAATTAGATATTATGATAAGGGTTGCCGGTTTCCCCGGCAACCCTTATCATCAAATTATTTAACTACTACTAATTTTCCGGAAAGACTTTTACCGCTACAAGACATTTGGTAAAAATAAGTACCTGCACTTAAATGCCGGGTATCCCACAGTTTTTGTCCACGGTTGCCGGTCAGATTAAGTATTTCAATTACTTTTCCGTTAGGTTCGGTAATAGTCAGAATTGCTGAAGTTTCACCTTCAGGTAGTTTATAATCGAATGCTGCCCAGATAGAAGCCGGATTGGGTTTAACTGATATTTCCATTCCATAAACTCTGGCAAGTGTACTCGGATTAACTGAACCTTTTTTTAGAGAGGATTGTTCGTTCAATTCAAAGCAATCAATATAGGGGATATTGTAGTATGCCGTGAGGATTCCTTTTGCCAGGCTGCCAGCATCACCACTGCTGTTGTTGGCAAAGTTAAACAACATATCTTTTTCTGTGTTGGTTAATTCTGTAATCTCTCGGTTTTCATTGTACAAAGTCTTGTACAGGTTCAGTATCTGAACATATTGATCGTGAGCAGCAAGAGCATCTCCGGTAAGGTTGTACAATTGTGGCAACATATTAGCTAATGACAATGCATCAGTATAATTATCTTCCTGAATGTAAGTTGGAATGATTTGTTTGTCAGCCTCTATTCCTCCCAGGTTGTTCAGCCAGTCACGTAATGCGGTGTTATCGAGGATGGTATCATTCAAATAACTGCGGATTATGTCCTTTGCTGCACGCGATTTTTCGCGATTATACATGGCCATTTGCTTTTCTAATACAGTTTTGTATGTTTCACCTGTTGCCAATTGTCTAAGGATTTCAATCATATAGTCTGGCAGGGGATTTTCCTTATCTTCCAAATATTTCAGCAGATCTTCCTTTTTCAGTTCGTCAGGATTGGTTGCCAAAATATCAAAAATAGCGGATTCAGTAAAAACCGTAGTTTTATCAGCTACTTTTTTCAGAACTTCTTCCGAAAGGTAGGGGGAACTGCCTAACAATTCTGCTCGTAATGTCCACATATCCTGGGGTTGAGCTGTTTCGATATCAACCAATTTTTCTTCCGTTGAACCACCATCTTTTAGATTGTCATACAATGCTTTTACAGCGTTGTAATTTGATAGATTATAAGCAAATTGTTGCTCCCGTAACTGCTTTTCCTGATTATCAAGTACGATACTATAGGCAGGTGTTGTGCCACCATAATGGGATGGGCATTGGTTTGACAAATTGATACCTTTATCAATCACGTTGTAGATTTTGGTATCATCAGGATTTTGAGAGGGGCTGTTTACATCATAATAATACCCTACCAGGTGGTCGCCTCCATTATAAAAATGCCAGGTTGCACCGCTCTGCGAAAATGTGGTACCTGCTACTGTATAATCGTCACCCTGTTTTGATTGAATGCCCTCATTATTCAAAGTGGTACCCAATACATAGAAGTCAGCGTAGTTATTACTGTTGGTATTGCACCAATAGGATAAGCCTTTCCAGATATTATCAGGCTCAGTATTTAATTTTTTTGAATAATTGGCATAGCTTAAACCAGAGAAGTCGTTTTTGTAAACTTCTTCGGTTGCAGCTGAATTATCAATGGAAATGCCGGTGTAATTCGCAACAGGCGAGTTTACTTGCTTTTTAAACTTATTTTCTTCAATTGCAAATCCGCCACTATTAACAAGTGAGATTCCATAACCGGATACCGATGGACAACCTTGTGAATTATTGTACCCAATCCTGAAATCGGAATTAAGAATTACGGGATTATTTATGGCTTCAGTGTAAATTCCATAAATATTATTGGAAAACTTTGCATGATTCACGTAATATGCATTTAGTTGCGATAAAGCATTATTAGCAAAAATGCCATATCTGAAACCTGTGAAACGGCAAGTGTCATAACTATTACAAGGTTGCATTGATGAATTGCAAGGTGACTGAACCCTAAAACCGGAAGAATATGCAGCAATTGCCTGATTCCATTCCGATACACCTTGTGCTGAAGGAGATAATGAGAAATCGGAACCATTAAAGGAGAATCCCCTGATTTTTGCCAAATCAATATGTTTGTAGAATGTATTAGTTGGAATGTATAAAGGTGTAATTTCAAAGGTGCAATTTGATATGGTTCCTCTATAGTCCATTTCCCATTCAGGGTGATATGGATGTGTGTTTTTGTAATGCAAAGCATGTATGCTCTTTGTATTATTTCTGAATGTGCTGTTTGTAGCTTTAATTATACCTCCGGTTTTTGAATAATCGTCCGGCTCCCAAAGTTCAACAGCACTTATAGCATTCTCTATAGTAGCATTGTTTAATTCCAGATAGCCTTGTTGGTAATTGCCGTTTACATCAGGGAATTGATTGGCGTTCTTGTTTCCCCAAACTTCAATTCCCAACCATTGCTCATTGCACACACTCACTTTATTAAGGTTAGAATAATTTACGATGAGTTTAGCACCGGGTTTTATAATTACTTTTGAATATTTGCTGAATTGAAGATTACAGTAATTCAGCGTTAATGAATAACCAGATTCGATGTTTATATTTTTTTTGAAACTATAATTTTGTCCATTTAATACAACATTGTTATTATTTACAATATAATCATTTGTATGGGTAAACGTGGCATAGTCGGTACAGTTGTATTGAATAGTCCCATTACCGGTAAAAGGAATTGAAGGAGGAATATGGCAAGATTGGTTGATTTGAAAATCTAAGATGTCCGGGGCTAAACCCATATTTACGCCAGTTTCAAATTCAATGGTGCTTCCGGCATCATGCAAAATGATATTAACATTATCACCTATGCAGACATATGAACCGGTTTTGAACAGTAATTTCCCATTGCCATGAACATGTATTGTCCCTCCAGATTGCACTATGAAACTCCCTCCTGGTTTGATTTCAAGCTTGGAACCCACATCAATATTTAGCAATCCATGCTCTCTAATACAAATAACAGAATTGTCATTTTCTTCCAGTAATGCTATTCGAGTGGGAGCAAATCCCAGATTAAGGCTTCCATTATTTAAAAATATTCTATTTTGGCCATAGGTTGCAAAATTACTTTGAGGAATATCAAGATTTGCAGTATGGTATATATTACTC
>JAEYXG010000106.1 GCA_023428585.1 Bacteroidota bacterium | reverse complement strand
GTATATACTCAATGAATTTGATGCGGACAAGGATGGTAAATGCACATCCCATTTCTCATTAAGTCAGATAGATATTGTTGATTTTCAACCTAAAACCGACCAATTGGCAGTAAATCAGGGAATGCTTGCAGTTGCACTAAGGACTATCAAAGAATTAGGATTTGACATCACGGAGGAATATATGGAAACAGCAGAGGCTGAATATCGGAACTTCTATGATAGTAAAAGAAAGCACATGATTTATGACAGAAACTTTCCAGATATAATCTGTTTAAATGACCTTGAACCTGAGTTTTATTCGTTATGGCTGTTTAATAGGCCAATCCTTTCAGATGAAATGGTAATCAACCATCTGGAGCAAACACCGTTGCTAAACAAAGTACCTGGTTCAACACATCCAGGAATAGGAACTACAGCACCCATTTTGGTACGATTAATTAAAGAGGAACCAGGCTACTCATATCTGACAGAAGAGTATCAACCCTTTGCTAAATTTGGTGAAGAGAACTATGGTAAAGGCAAGAATGAAGGGTACTATTACAATGGCGGAAGTTGGCTAAGAGCAGAGTACTGTGCTTATGTCACAGGATTAAGACATGGCTGGGAAAAAGCTATTCCAATAATGGAAAACAGGATTTGGGCAGAAATCTATTTGAATTCTGAATGGCCATATAGTAAGGAATTCATTCCCACGAAGTGGAATTCCACCAATGAATGGTGGGTTTCAACAAGGGGCCTATGCTGGAATGTATTTCTACTTATGGCCAATGAAGTTGCCGGATTGCGCACACCCTATATGGATCCGGATTACGGAAAATAAAACAGCAGAAAGTTAGATGTGATTACTTTGCAAAGTTGTGCTAACTTTTAACTTCTTTTGTTGTTTATTCCCAAAATCAAGATTATGCAACTCTTTGCAATACCTACCGGAAACTTTAAACTTGATGGAGGCGCTATGTTTGGTGTTGTGCCAAAAACATTATGGAGCCAAAAGTATCCATCAGATGAAAACAACATGATAAACATGGTTATGCGCTGTATGCTTGTTGTTCAGGGCGACAGACGCATTCTCATCAATAACGGTATAGGCGATAAGCAAAATGAAAAATTCTTCAGCCGTTATTACTTAAGTGGAGACGACTCTCTGGTTGGATCACTCGCTAAACATGGATTTAAACCAGAAGATATTACTGATATGTTCCTTACTCATCTGCATTTTGACCATTGCGGAGGTAGTGTAAAATACAACAATGACAAAAGCGGATTTGAACTCACTTTCCCTAATGCTCAATACCATATCAGTGCACCCCAGTGGAATTGGGCAATGCATTCAAATAAAAGAGAAAGCGCGTCATTCCTGATTGAAAATATCAAACCGATTGAAGAAAGTGGACGTCTGAAATTATTTGAAGATGGAGCTGAACTATTCAATGATATTCAGATCAAATTATACAATGGCCACACGGATGGTCAAGCAATACCTTTTATTAAATACAAGGACAGGACAGTAGTATTCAGCAGCGATTTATTGCCAACAAAGGCTCATATACCTTTACCCTGGATAATGAGTTATGATACCCGGCCGTTGCTCACACTTGATGAGAAAGAAGTGTTCCTGAATGAAGCTATTGAGAACAATTATATCATTTTTCTTGAGCATGATGCATATAATGAATGCTTTGTCCTGCAGAAAACAGAACAGGGCATTAAAGCAGGTGAAAGTTTTACACTAGATACTATTTAGATAATGCATTGAGATTTTTCATCATCCTTACGTCTATTGAGTATTGAAAGAGGGAAATAGATTCAATCATTTACATAGGTTACATGTTTCTGCAATTAGCAAAAATGTATTATCTTGGCTACACCCAATATTAACCAAATTTACTTGCCTTGTACCGTATAGAATCAAAAATTGATACTTCATCAGAAGAGTTCAAGAAAAACACGGAGGCTTACTCCCAATTGATTACCACTTACCGTGATCGGCTTAGTAAAGCAACCGCTGGTGGTTCACCAGATAGCATCAGCAAACATAGGGAAAGAGGAAAACTGATGGCAAGGGAAAGGATAAACCTGCTGTTGGATTCCAATACTCCTTTCCTGGAACTGTCATCAATGGCAGCCTATGGGATGTATAACAATGAATTCCCATCTGCCGGCATAGTAACTGGAATAGGGATAATTCATGGACGCGAAGCAATGATTGTAGCAAATGATGCTACAGTAAAAGGGGGTACATACATTGAACAGACGATAAGAAAACATGTAAGGGCTCAGGAAATTGCCATACAGAATCACATACCATGTGTTTATATGGTCGATTCAGGAGGTGTTTTCCTTCCTGAGCAATCAAAGGTATTTCCTGATAGGTTTGATTTTGGAAGGTTTTTTTATAATCAGGCCAGAATGTCGGCTGCCGGAATTTCTCAGATAGCTATTGTAATGGGGTCATGTACTGCAGGTGGAGCCTATGTACCGGCCATGAGTGATGAGACAATAATTGTACGAAATCAGGAAACCATATTCATAGGAGGCCCCCCTCTAGTAAAGGCCGCTACAGGAGAAGAGGTTACCGCTGAAGATCTTGGAGGAGCTGTGGTTCATACGTCAATTTCCGGAGTTGCTGACCATCTTGCAGAAGATGACCAGCATGCCATACAAATTTGCCGGGATATCTTTAGAACACTAAAACCATCTAACCGGCAGGTCCTTGAAATTGTTAAAAGCATTACACCATACTATGACCCTAATGAACTCTATGGTATAGCACCCATTGATTTGCGAAAGCCGGTAGATTCAAAGGAGATAATTGCCAGAATTGTTGACGAAAGCAGATTCCACGAGTTCAAGGCTAACTATGCTCCCACCCTTGTTACCGGATTCTCTCATATTATGGGTTATCCTGTGGGAATCATTGCCAATAGTGGGGTGCTTTTTGGAGAAACAGCCCTTAAAGGAGCTCATTTCATTGAATTGTGCGCTTCCAGAAATGTGCCGATAATATTTTTGCAGAATATAACAGGTTTTATTGTTGGTCGTGAGTATGAGCGAAGAGGAATTGCACGCGACGGAGCAAAGATGGTTCATGCTGTTGCCAATGCAAATGTACCTAAGTTCACTGTTGTTTTTGGAGGTTCATTCGGTGCCGGTAATTATGCCATGGCAGGTAGAGCTTATGACCCTAACCTATTATTCATGTGGCCAAATGCTAAAATCTCAGTCATGGGAGGAGAGCAGGCAGCAGGTGTACTTACTACCGTTAAAGAAGAGCAATTGAAAGCCAAGGGCATTGAATTAAAAGAATCAGAAAGAGACGAATTGCGCAATTCAATACTTAGTAAATATGAGGAAGAGGGTTCTGCCTATTATAGTACAGCCCGATTATGGGACGATGGAATTATTGACCCTATTGATACTCGCATTGCTCTGGCATTGGGCATTGCCACTTCAATGAATAAAGTGTGGGAGGAATCTAAGTTCGGAGTATTCAGAATGTAAAAAGATTTTCGTTTCCCGATCATAAGTATTCTGCCCTGGCATTGATAAAATCAAGAGGTGAAAATCAATTTGCCTGTAAGATTAAACTCGATAAAGAATCTGATTGACAGATAATACAATAAGTATTCACTAATCAAATGACTTGACACCATTATGCAGTTTACCACCATTCAGATTGAAATTGAAGGTCATATTTCAACAATCTGGCTCAATAGACCTGAAATAAGAAATGCCTTCAATGAAGTTATGATAAGCGAACTAATCAAGGCTTTCAACCAATTATCAAAAATGGATGATGTACGCATCATAATTTTACGTGGACGAGGCAAAGCTTTTTGTGCAGGAGCTGATCTTAATTGGATGAGAGATGTGGCGAACTATACTTATGATCAAAACCTACAGGAGAGCATTCAATTGTCGGAATGTTTCAATACTATTTATAATTGTCGGGTACCAACGGTAGCGGTTGTGCATGGTGCGGCAATTGGAGGCGCCAACGGGTTACTTGCTGCATGTGATATAGCCATTTGTGAAAATGAAACGGTGTTTTCCCTTTCTGAGGTCAAAATAGGGATAGTCCCTGCTTGTATTTCTCCCTTTGTTATGAAACGAGTGGGAGAATATGGATCAAAGGAATTGATGCTGACTGGCCGTCGAATTAATGGAAAGGAGGCTGAATGGTTCAGATTGGTCAATAAGTCATTGCCCAAAGAAGAGCTGGATGATTACCTTGAAAGTACAACTTCCATGCTGCTAACCAGTGGGCCTAAGGCTGTTGGTCATTGCAAGGTGTTAATAGATCAGGTTTCGAACAAAATTACCCTTGAAGAAGCATTGTCATACACTGCTGCAATGATTGCTGAAATAAGGTCATCAGAAGAAGGACAGGAAGGTATGGCAGCATTCCTTGAGAAGAGAATACCCAAGTGGGTGAATGAATAATTATGTGACTACCGGAAATCCTTGGAGATGAAAATAAATAAATTACTTATTGCAAATCGTGGAGAGATAGCCCTTCGGATAATAAGGACCGCTCGAACAATGGGGTATAAAATTGTGGCCGTTTACTCAGAACAGGACCGTGATTCAGCCCATGTAAGAGAATCAGATGAAAAAGTTTTTCTGCCTGGGGATACTCTTTTGGAAACTTACTTGAATATTCCAGCGATAATAAATGCAGCTAAAGATACAGGGGCCGATGCAATCCATCCGGGTTATGGGTTCCTGTCGGAGAACCCATTATTTGCCGAGGCCTGTGAAAGAGAAGGAATTGTATTTGTGGGCCCTTCATCAGATTCTATCAAGGCTATGGGTCATAAAATTGCCGCACGCGAGATAGCTGTAAAATACAATATTCCGGTTACTCCCGGAATAACCGGTAGCCCTGAAGAGTTGCTCAAGAACCATTTAAACATTGGATTCCCGGTATTGGTTAAAGCCGCTGCCGGTGGAGGCGGAAAAGGAATGCGAATTGTACATTCGGAAGGTGATTTGGCAGCAGCCCTGACATCTACTTCCAGTGAAGCGAAAAACTATTTTGGAGACGATACTGTTTATATTGAAAAGTTTTTTGAGAATCCACGACATATTGAGGTTCAAATACTGGGTGATAAACATGGAAATATTATACATCTATTTGAAAGAGAGTGCTCTGTTCAGAGGCGACATCAAAAGATTATAGAAGAGGCCCCATCGCCAACAATTACCGCCGAAGTCAGATCAAAAATGTGCGCTGCTGCTGTTCAGCTGGCGTCATCAATTGGATACTATAATGCCGGGACAATTGAGTTTCTGGTTGATAAGGAATCGAATTTTTACTTCCTTGAAATGAATACCAGAATTCAAGTTGAACATCCAGTTACTGAAATGATTACGGGGATTGACATAGTAAAGGAACAATTACTGATTGCTGAAGGTTCTAGACTGTCATATACCCAATCTGACTTGTCAATTAATGGACATGCAATTGAATTGAGGGTTTATGCGGAAGATCCACAGAATAATTTTATGCCGTCACCAGGTACAATGCTTCGCTACGCATATACGGATGCTAATATTCAGCAAAAAAAGATCACTGAATCAACTATTGATTCTGAAAATAAATCAGAACCCTATATTGCAAAATGGAATGATACAGTGAGGATAGATGATGCAGGACAACAAAATGGCGTTGAAGTTTATAGCAACTTTGACCCGATGATCAGCAAAGTTATCGCTCATGGAAAAAATCGGAAAGAGGTAATTGATAAACTTCTTGGCTTCCTCCCAAATTATGCGATCTTAGGAATTAAAACAAATTTGTCGTTTCTTAATCTTCTACTTAACCATCCAGAGTACACGGCCAATAAACTTCATACAAGGTATATAGACAATCACTTTAATGAGTTGAACAAAGAATTCATAAGGTCAAAAGAGAAGATTGACAATGAGGTGCCAATGACCGCAGCATTAGTATATAGTTTGAATCAAGAACATAAAATCATTGGCGAAAATAAATATGGATCAACATGCAAAGAGGATGTCTTGTCAGGGAAAGGTTACCTATCTTCTGAGAGTTATAAATGTTATGATTCTCTAATACAAAATGATTCATTTGAAGAACTCCGCAAGAATATTTGGAATGAAATAGGATACTGGAGAATTCTCAAAAAGATGGATGTCATAATAAATGAGAAATTATTTGAGGTTATTATAGAAAAAAATATTCCTGACAATTTTATCATTGTTAATAATGGAGTTAAGAAGTGTGCTGCATTGACACGTAATAATCATGGGGGTTTCAATCTTAGGATTGATAAAGATTCATATACCCTATACATGGTTAAAACACCTGAAAATTATATTTTGATAAAATACCAAGGGCATGAATTTACCTTTAAAAGACCTGACATAGCGCCTTCTGATTATCATTGTTTTGCAGGAGTGGTCACTCATAAAGCTGATACAGGAGATATTATTTCTCCAATGCCAGGCCGGGTTCTGACAGTGAAAGTGACACAAGGTGACAATGTAAAGAAGGGTGATCTGTTAATGGTGATTGAAGCGATGAAGATGGAAAATAACATATTGGCACCCTATGATGGAATCATAGATAAAATTCTGGTGAAGAAAGGAGATAATGTTGACAACAGTTCACATTTAATACATCTGGTCAAGACATCGGAAGTAATAAAATCAGAATAGAAAATACAATAAAGCGTATGTGTTAATCAACAATAGGCTGGCAAATAACAAACATTTATAGATTCTGCTAATTAATGCAGTAACCAAATAAACCAACATTATGGATTACAATTTAAGTGAAGAACATAAGATGATTCGCAGAACAGTGCGTGATTTTGCAGAACGCGAAATACGACCGATTGCGAAAGATCTGGAAGAAAAGGCTGAATTTTCAGTTGACTTGACACGGAAAATGGGTGAGCTGGGGTTGTTCGGCATCTATTTACCACTGGAGTATGGTGGTCAGGGTATGGACTACCTATCATACATCATTGCTGTAGAAGAACTAGCCAGAATAGATGGTTCACAGGCTGCAACAGTTGCAGCCCACAATTCACTAGGCATTGGTCCGCTTTATTATTATGGTTCAGAGGAGCAGAAGAAGAAATATTTACCACTACTATGTACCGGCAATTCACTCTGGGCGTTTGGATTAACAGAACCAGATGCGGGAAGCGATTCACGGGGATCGAAAACAAGGGCTATACTTGAAAATGGAGAATGGGTGATTAATGGTTCTAAAATATTCATTACAAACGGTTCTGCTGACATTTCAATAGGCGCAACAGTTCAGGCTGTAACGGGCGAAAGCGATGGAAAAAAGGAATTTACAACTATCATAGTTGACAAAGATACTCCAGGCTTTACAAGACAAGCCATGCATGGAAAGATGATGTGGCGAGCTTCTGATACTGCTCAGCTTTTCATTGACGATTGTCGTGTTCCTGAATCTAATATACTTGGCAAGAAAGGGGAAGGGTCGAAGATCATGCTGTCAACTCTTGACTCTGGAAGGCTTAGTATAGCCGCCATGGGACTTGGCTGTGCTCAAGGTGCTTATGAGTTAGCCTTAAACTACGCACAGGAAAGAAAGCAATTTGGACAGACCCTGTCGAAATTTCAGGTCATATCTTTCAAGCTAGCTGATATGGCATTAAAAATAGAGCTTGCCCGCAACCTGCTTTATAAAGCATGTTGGCTCAAGGATACCGGACAACAATATGCAAAAGAATCAGCAATGGCAAAGCTCTATTGTTCAGAAATTGCCAAAGAAGTTGCAGATGAAGCTGTTCAAATACATGGTGGATACGGCCTGATGAAGGACTATGAAATAGAGCGGTTCTACCGAGATCAACGCCTATTGCAAATTGGTGAGGGAACTTCAGAAATTCAACGAATGGTAATTGCAAGATATATACTCCAATAAACATTCACTACAGGAGACACTTTCTACTTCATCTTAACTCCTATTTATTGGTTGGCTGAGTGGATAATACAATGGAAGAACAATAATCCACCATTAGAGTTAGGTTATTATGATGACTATGAACAACACAATAAGAATTACTGAATCACCACGAGACGCCCAACAGGGATTGCCCTATGTAATACCTGCTGATAAGCGTGCATCATATATTAATGCACTTCTGAAGGGTGGTTTTGATGTAATTGACTTTGGAAGTTTCGTTTCTCCTAAAGCCATTCCACAAATGTCTGATCAGGATAAGGTTCTGAACCTGGTTGATAAATCTGCTGGAGATGCTCTTTTAATGGCAATTGTAGGAAATTTTAGGGGTGGAAAGGAAGCGGCATCCCAAGAGAAACTTGATATCATAGGATTCCCATATTCTATGTCGGAAACCTTTCTTCAAAAAAACATCAATTCTTCGACTTATAAAGCGCTGGAAACAATTGACTCACTTGCATTACTAAGCGCAGATTCCGGCAAAGAGCTCAGAATCTTTATGAGTATGGCATTTGGCAATCCATATGGTGATAAGTGGAACATTGATGAAATGAAAAGGCAGATTGAGCAATTTATTCATAAAGGAATTAAGACAATAACTTTATCAGACACTATTGGGGTGGCAACGGCTGATTCGATATACCAAATCTGTGAAAGTATGATATCTAATTGGCCGGATATAGAATTTGGACTGCATCTGCATACTACTCCTAATGGCTGGTATGATAAGATTGAAGCTGCATGGGAATCTGGCTGCAGATCTTTTGATGGAGTTTTGAATGGTATCGGAGGATGTCCTATGACCGGATATGATATGATAGGTAACCTTGATACCTTGAATCTGGTAAAATTTATAGATGATAATAAAATACCATCAAGGCTCAATAAACCAGCTATCATAAATGCAATGATGATTTCAAAAGAACTTTATGAATCAAAGGGTTAATTATATACTACCTATTGGCACAATATAATTGCGCATTATCCTATCTATCAATAATTACTGATTATATCCTGATTCAGGAAAATGCTGTCAAAGCGTTATTGATAATAGCAATTATTCAATTTAAGGGCTCAAAATCCAAATGATTTTTGTACTTTTGACCCACCAACAATATCCCAAGGGAATGTAGAAGAAATTGAATACTTACTTAATAAAGAAGGGTTCCAATGATTGAGACCATAAAAATAGGTACGCTAAGGTGGCATCACATACTTGACCCTACCGATGAAGATTTACAATTTCTTAAAGATAATTTCCATTTCCATCCTCTTGATATTGAAGACTGCAGAAGCAGGACCAATCAGCGCCCCAAGATAGATATTTACTATGATTATTATTTTCTGATCTTACACTTCCCATACTTCGATAGGTGGAACCGCTTCTTAAAAGTAAAGGAAGTAAAGATTTTTTGGGGTAGCGATTTTATTATCACTATAGGAAAGTCGCATTGGGTTGTTAAGAATCTCTTTAATAGTGGGCGAGAGCCTGAAGATAATTACCAGGTAAGACAAGTTGGTACCAGTGATGCATTATTATACAAAATATTGGAGCATCTGATGCTTGAATCGTTTTCACTTTTGAGCAAATTAGGAGTTGAAGTGGATCTCATCAATAGAGACCTTTTTAGTAAAAAAGCCGAACGTACAATTGAACGAATTTCTTTAACACGAAAAAATATAATTCTTGTTAATACGGTATTCAAACCACAGTTAAGGCTATTTCACAAGTTTGAATCAGGTGAAATAGAGGGTTATGCTGAAAATATGGAAGATTATTGGGGTAATATTCTCGACTATTACCAGAAGATGTGGGATATGACTGAGGACTATCAGGAAATAGTTGAAGGGTTATCAAAAACTTTTGATTCATTGCAAACTAACCGTACCAATGAGATCATGAAGGTACTTACGCTAATTTCATCCATTTTACTACCTCTTACCTTTATAGCAAGTTTATACGGAATGAATATAGGGCTTCCGTTTCAGGACGAACCTCATTCGTTTACCCTACTATTGATTTTCATGATATTGTTGGCAGGAGGCATGATCTTTCTCTTTAAGAAAAAGAGATGGATGTAACTATTATCAGCCGCAGAAGCGTCAGAATGATTTGAATCCGATTATTTCTCTTACTTCTCTTATTGTTTTAGCTGCACTTTCATGTGCTTTATCGCGTCCCATACTTACCACCTTGCGCAGGTATTCTTTGTCGCCCGACAGGTGTAAGATCTTTTCTCTAAAGGGCTCTGTAAACGCAACAATATCTTCCGCTAACTGCTTTTTCATATCACCATACCTGATAGCACAATTATTGTAGGCTTCTTCAAAAAAAGCAGTTGTTTCAGGTTTTGACATAACCTTCATCAAATAGAATATATTCTGAATTGCTTGAGGCTTAGGCTGATTGGGGTGTGTGGGACCACTGTCAGTAACGGCTTTCATTACCTTTTTACGAATCAAAGAAGCATCATCACCAAGGAAAATAGCGTTGCCTTCACCCTCTGATTTACCCATTTTAGTACTCCCATCCAGACCAGGTATTTTTATTAACTCTTCACCAAAATTATAGGCAACGGGTTCAGGGAAATAGTCAACATTATATAACCTGTTGAATCGATTAGCGAAAGTTCTGGTCATTTCAAGGTGCTGTTCCTGATCCTTACCAACCGGTACTTGATGCGCCTTATGGATTATTATATCGGCAGCCATGAGCGTGGGATATGTCAATAAGCCGGCATTAATGATATCAGGTTGTGTCTTTGCTTTATCTTTAAAAGAAGTAACTCTTTCGAGTTCTCCCTTGTAAGCATTCATGTTCAGAAAGAGATACAATTCGGCAACTTCAGGAACATCACTTTGCAAGTAAAGCGTGGCCTTTTCAGGATCCAACCCGGCAGCAAGGTAATCAACAAGTACATTTTTTACATTGCCATGCAAATCTTTAGGAGTGGGATGGGTTGTAAGTGAGTGATAATCAGCTATAAAAAAGTAACAATGATTGGATTCCTGCATTTTAATGAAATTACGGAGAGCTCCAAAATAATTACCAAGATGCAGGTTGCCTGTTGGCCGTATTCCACTTACTACAGTATTCATCTGTTAAGGCTAATAAATTTATTACATTTTGATCTCATCATCCGCTTTATTGAAAAAGTGGTATTCAAGCAGATGATATGAACTCATTGACTTCAAACGAATCCAACGTTTAAATTTTAATGACCACTTCATTCGTACAGAAAAAATTCCTTTGGTAAGATATGCGTAGATATAAGGATGAAGAGCTATCTTGATAAACGGTTCATTCTGATCCTGGGTGAGATATCGAATATTATTTTCAATCTGATCGACTAGAATTATTGCAGGCTTAATTTCACCAGTACCACCACATGAAGGACATTTCTCAAGAATTTGAACATTCATTTCAGGTCGAACCCTTTGTCGTGTTATCTGCACCAATCCAAATTTACTCGGTGGAAGCACCGTATGTTTGGCATGGTCACGAGCC
>JAEYXG010000094.1 GCA_023428585.1 Bacteroidota bacterium | reverse complement strand
GAGTAATCTTCCCTGCAATACCCCTGATAGCATACCTGCGGTAGTAAACGACAGATGCGTTCTGCGAATCAGTTCAGCCATCAGATCATCATCAGGAAGTGAAAACTCAATGGCATACTTCTCGTATGAACGATTGGTTGTCAGATACTGCTGCTTTTCAAATAATTCATCCATGATTTAATTCGTTTCTTAGATCCATGATTTGGGTTGCAAACACACAAATATCCGCTTAATATTACCGCTCATACCCCTGAATAATAACGCCTAACCTTTTTAAAAAGACAGCATGATTTAACTTCAGCTCATTTTTTATTGAGATAAATTAGGCTGCTCATTTTGGCAGGGTCCATGATCTCATTGGCAATATCCAACAAATCGGTGGCAGATACTGCCAGAATCTTTTTGATCAGCATATCGGGCGTATCAACGGTATTGTAAACAAGAACGCTTTTTGCCATTGAGAGTGCATCATTAAGATTTGATTCGAATGAAATGGCCAGTTGTCCTGCAAACTGCTGTTTTGCCATATGCAACTGCATGGTGCCAAGTTTTTTATCTCTGAACTTACCGAGTTCCCTGTTGACAAGATACAGCGCTTTATCAAGTGAACCATTGTCAATTCCCAGGTAAATCATGAAGGAGCCGGTATCACAATAAGGAGTGTAAGCCGATTCAATGTTATACGAAATACCGCTGCGTTCACGCAAAGCCATGCTTAGACGGGAGTTCATTGCTGGTCCTCCAAGCATATTTGTAAGCAGGGCCAGTGGCGTTCTTCGTTGATCAGCGTAACTATAGGCAAGTCCTCCAATAATGCAATGAGTTTGAAAGCCGGTCTTCTTCAGTACCGTATCCTTCTTCTGGTAATCATTAAACGGCACCCTATTCTTAATGCGAAGATTGGGAGGAATTACGCCAAAATAGGCTTCAGCATGCTTAATGATCTTTTTAAAGGTAATATTGCCCACTGAGCTGATCACAATCTGGTCAGTATTATAATGACGTGAGATAAAGGAGAGAATCCTTTTTCTATTGATTTTCCTAACTGCAGATGGAGTTGCAAGAATTGGCTTCGCAAGCGGATGATCCCTGAAGATCATCTCTTCATAATCATCGAATATCATTTCAGCAGGAGTATCCTTATATCCATTGATCTCATCTATGACTACCGCCTTCTCTTTTTCAATTTCCTTTTCGGGGAATGTTGAATTGGTAAGGATATCAGCAAAGAGATCAAAGGCACGGGAATAATATTGTCCGATAAATGAAGCATGGATACATGTTTCTTCCTTAGTAGTATATGCATTAAGGTCGGCACCAATATTCTCAAGATAACCAAGCACATGATGCAACTTTCTCTTATTGGTACCTTTGAATATCATATGCTCAATAAAGTGAGCAAGACCGGCCTCAGTAGATTCTTCATCTCTGGTACCGGTATTGATCATTACGGCAAGGTGCCCTACCAGTGTATCCGTACAACGGTGCACAATCCTGATACCGTTAGGTAATGTATGAAACAAGTATTCCATGATCGAATTTGAGGGTGCAAAAGTACGAAAAAATAGAGCAAGTGCAGTTTCTATCGGGTTATGTAATTGACAGGCAACAATCAGTATTACAAGCTCTTGATCATTCATTTAGGAATAGCAATAACAATCAGCCGGTTATGAACAGAGGGAATGAGTTTCATAATAAGGGATAAAGGCAGAATAATCACCTCCCGGGACATCATACGATAAAAACAGACAGGTTACTTTGCAGCAAGGGGGAAGTTCTTCACATAGGAAATCCAGAAAAGGGGCAAATGTCCACGCAATTCGCCGCTTTCAGTATAACTCTCCAGCATAGGGCACATGGCAATGACTTTTTTGGTTACGAGGCCTGTTTCTTCATTCAGGTACCACTCCTCGAGGAAGCGGATCTTGGTGATATCCGACAGTTGCAATTCATTGGTAACCAACGTATCAAATTCTTCATACGGCGGGTATTCACGTGTGAGCGTCATCAACTCCTTACGCTTGCACCGCTCGTCAATCTGTTCAACAGTCATTTCCTTGTAGGTAAGAACATCATACACCTTATTCTTACCCGACTTTGAGACATTCACCAGTGATTTGACCAATATTTCCCTTTTGTTATTCTCAAGGTTCTGAATCCACCATTCAAGATTTTTCTCAGGCGAGGTAATGGTAACGTCATATTGAATCCGCTCAGTAAGTATGGAACCTTTTTTAGTGCCGCAGGAAACTGCAAAAACCATAACAACAGGAAGAAGCAAGATAAACACCAATCTTTTCATACGATTCTTTTTATTAATGGATCAAAGGTACGAAATTAGGAAAGCAAAGACTACCTTTGCAAGATATTTGAAGTATCAGATTAAAGGAATGAAAAGGCAGGAAAATAAAGCAAAAACAGGCTTTTCAGGATTTACAGACACCTATGTAAAGCTACCCGGAGGGATATCTGTGAACATACAAAACCTGCTGGTGACAATACTCCTGTTACTCACATTCATGCTCTTTGCCGGCAGTTTGAGCAACGAGATGCTGATTGGCTGGGATGACGGTGAATACATTACTGATCCTGATGTTACGGAATATGGTTCACAAGGCAAATCAGACATATTCAGTAGCTTCCACTTGGGTATGTACCAGCCACTGGCAGTATTGACCTTTGCCTTCAACAACAAGCTATCGGGCGATACTCCGTCAGCCTATATCCTGACAAATCTTCTGCTGCATCTGCTTAATACATGGCTGGTATTCAGATTAATGAAGCAGTGGTTCAAAAGATTTGAACCTGCATTTATTGTCGCCCTTCTCTTTGCCATTCACCCCATGCATGTGGAAGGGGTTGTTTGGATATCAACGCGCAGTTCGCTGCTCTATTCAGCATTCTTCCTTACGGGACTCTTACAGTATGAGAAATATCTGAACACCAGCAAAACCGGCCACTACTTGCTTACATTATTGTGGGCACTGCTTGCGCTTTTCAGCAAGTCAATGGCAGCAACCTTTCCATTGATACTGTTGCTGATTGACTACTTCAGAAACCGGAAGTTCACCGCCATGGCAATATTAGAGAAAATACCGTTTCTGTTATTTTCTATAATATTTGGAATAGTTGCCATTAAAGCATCGGCATCTTTTGGTCACATTACTATTCTGGAGGATGATTATTCTTTGCTAGAAAGATTGACACTTATACTCTATGGCATATCATTCTATCTGGTAAAGCTCATACTCCCAATCAACTTATCAGCCATTTATGCTTTCCCCGGAACATTGAGTGGCACATTCCCCGTGTGGGTCTATACTCCAATGCTTGCATTGGTGGTCATGATTGCAATTCTCGTTTTTGCAAGGAAAAGAAGGCGATTATATCTTTTTGGCAGCCTCTTTTTTCTACTCAGCATCAGTATGGTTCTACCGCTCTTCTGGTCGAGAATTTTCATTACAGCCGACCGGTACACCTACCTTCCATACCTGGGATTGCTTATAATAATAGCAGATTGGATGACCGGTATATGGGACAGGCGATCAGAACTTCAAGCTTCAACACTTAGAATGCTATACACTTCAGCTGTTTTAATAACCATCCTTCTGATGGCAACCACATGGAACAGAATCGGGGTTTGGCATGATGTGCCAACATTATTGGGTGATGTAATAGAGAAGCAACGTTCAGATTCCGACATGGCACACGGCTACTTCTACCTTGGCAATTATTATGATACCGGAGGGAAGGATGAAGAGGCAGTAAAGAATTACAATCTTGCCATAAGTAGAAATCCACGATACCTGCTTGCATACAATAACAGGGGAATCCTGAAAGGAAAACACATGGATATCAAAGGTGCCATTGCTGATTTCACACAGGCAATAACGCTGAAACCTGACTATGCTGAAGCATATTACAACAGAGGGGTAGCCTACTATCAGCAACAGCAGCCTGACCGTGCCTGTGCTGATTGGAACAGAGCATCACAGCTTGGATTCAAACAAGCCAATACAGTCATAAGCCAATATTGCTTCAAGCAAAAACTGCCCGACTTCGATAAAGCCACATCTGATTAAAGAAACATAACAATACCAATAACAAACAAAACAACATAACCCTACTACAATACAAACTCAATAAAACACTTGAATAACTTATTAAACCATTAAATAAAAATTTACATTATGGAACGCAAGGAGATAAACAGTTTCATCAGAAACATTGAGCTCTTCAAGGGATTAAATGATGCTGAACTAGACATTGTTGCAGCAGCCATTACAACTGCCGGGTATAAGGAAGGGGAATTCCTTTTCAGTGAACACACACCCAGAGAGAAAATATTCCTTATTTATGAAGGGCATATTGAGCTAACCAAAAAAACAGCCATAGGCAGGGAACAGAAGTTAAGCTATTTCAGCAAATATGATTTTCTTGGAGAGGGATCGCTCACTGATGAATCAGACCACTCAACCAATGCCCGGGCAACCATGCCAACAACAGCCTTGTTGCTTGAAAGAAAATTCTTTGAGGAGAATGGTTCCATTTCTTTGAAAGTCTTTTCGAACATAGCAAGAGTCATTTCACGAAGGATGCGTCAGACCAACGCACGCATGGTAAATTCAGCCGCACAGTACGAATCAGGCCGAACCCGTAAAGAGCATGACCTGCTTGGTTACCGGGAAGTACCGTATGAATATTATTACGGAATCCAGACTCTGAGAGCCATGGAGAACTTTAATATATCAGGTGTACAGCTGAACTTCCATCCGGTGTTCATTGAGGCTCTTGCCATGGTAAAAATGGCCTCAGCAAAAGCCAATCATGACCTTGGGCTATTAAGCAAGCCATTGGCAGATGCAATAGTCAAAGCATGCGAAGAGGTAATGAACGGCAAGTACACATACCATTTTGTAGTTGACATGATTCAGGGAGGTGCAGGAACATCCACCAATATGAACGCCAATGAAGTCATTGCCAACAGGGCATTGGAGATCATGGGACATCAGCGCGGCGAATATGAATACTGCCACCCAAACAACCATGTAAACCTCTCGCAGTCAACAAATGATGCTTACCCAACAGCCATAAAGATTGCGTTGTTGAAGAACAACAAAAAACTGACTGCCGTATTGGTTGATTTGATAGCAGCCTTTAAAGCCAAGGCCGCTGAATTCAGCCATGTAATCAAGATGGGCCGCACTCAATTGCAGGATGCAGTACCCATGACACTGGGGCAGGAATTTGAAGCCTATGCAGTAATGCTGGAAGAGGAGATTGCCCGCCTGCACCAGAATGTACAGTTGTTTCTTGAAATCAACATGGGAGGTACGGCCATTGGAACAGGCATAAATGCCGATCCACGCTACAGTGAGATAGTAACTGCTCATTTAAGAGATATAACCGGTTATCCTGTTGTATTGGCATCCAATCTGGTAGAAGCAACCCAGGATACCGGGGCTTTTATCATGTACTCTTCTGCAATAAAGCGCCTTGCCGTTAAGCTTTCAAAGATATCAAACGACTTACGCTTATTATCATCAGGACCAAGAGCAGGTTTCAATGAAATAAACCTGCCCCCAATGCAACCGGGCAGCACCATTATGCCGGGCAAGGTAAACCCTGTAATACCGGAAGTGGTAAATCAGATTGCATTCCGCGTAATTGGAAACGACCTCACCATTACCATGGCTGCTGAAGCCGGGCAACTTGAGCTGAATGTCATGGAACCCATAATTGTACATTGCCTCTTTGAATCAATAGAGATGCTAAAGAACGGCATGAGTACACTTAATCACCGTTGTATCAAGGATATAACCGCCAATGAAGATGTATGCAGAAACATGGTATACAACAGCATAGGATTGGTTACCGCCCTTAATCCCATCATAGGCTATGAGGCATCCAATAAGCTAGCCAAGCAGGCATTGGATACAGGGCGCCGGGTATATGACCTGGTTTTGGAAAACAGGCTGATGTCGAAAGAAGAATTGGATGAAGCTCTCGATCCCAGAAATATGCTTGGTCCAAAGGAGATGAGAAACCAAGGTTAGCATATACAACCGTGGAAGATTAAAACAATGCCATTCAACAATTCATGGTATACAGAAAAAAGAGGAGCAGACTAAAGTCCGCTCCTCTCTCATTAAATCCCGGTAGTCTTTCATCCCCTGCTTACCGGAAAATCTTCACAATCAAGCAGCTATCTGTAATAAGCCGTGATAAAATTCTGAATATTGGTTTCAACCCGTTTGAGAACATTTGAGATATCAGCACGGATGAACTTGGTGCCGGTAATACTCTCATAAAGTTCAATATAGCGCTCAGATACGGCAGCTACAAAATCATCGGGCATCTCAGGAACAGTCTGGCCATCCTTACCCTGGAAATTATTGGCAATAAGCCACTCTCTGACGAATTCCTTCGACAATTGTCGTTGAGCTTCACCCCTGTCCTGCCTTTCCTCGTATCCTTCCATATAGAAATAGCGCGATGAGTCGGGAGTATGTATTTCATCAATCAGATAGATATCACTACCATCCTTACCAAATTCGTACTTGGTATCAACAAGAATGAGACCCATTTTAGCTGCTATTTCAGTACCTCTCCGGAAGATGCGGCGTGTATAGTCCTCAAGCTTTACATATTCAGCCTCATCAACCAACCCTGAACTGATGATCTCCTCACGTGATATATCCTCATCATGGCCAACCATTGCCTTGGTAGTTGGGGTAATGATAGGCTCAGGGAATTTATCATTCTCCTTCATCCCATCAGGCATGGGCACACCGCAAAGGATGCGTTTTCCGCTCTTATATTCACGCCATGCATGTCCCGAGAGGTATCCACGTATTACCATCTCTACCTTGAAAGGCTCACACAGTCGGCCAACGGTAACCATGGGATCAGGCGTGGCAATCTTCCAGTTAGGTACTATATCATTGGTATCATCGAGGAACTGTGCAGCTATCTGATTAAGCACCTGTCCTTTATAGGGAATCCCCTTGGGCAATACTACATCAAAGGCAGAAATACGGTCAGTGGTAACCATTACCAGCAGTTCATCCTTTATATGATAAACATCGCGCACTTTGCCTACATACAGATGTGTCTGTCCGGGAAGATTGAAATTTGTTTTGGTGACTGCGTTTGTCATATTATTATTGATTATAGGTTTAAAGATTAATTAACAAGCCAAAGAAAACTCAGAGACTTCATTGTATAAGGGAAAGTAATTCTCGTATTTGTCAGCAGATCCAAGAAGGAGGTTCCTTCAGGGAAATCGACGGAAGACACCACCACATCATTTTCCGACAAATTGTTGATTACCGATACACTCAGGCCCTTATACATCCTGCGGTATGCGAGCGTTCTTCTGTTACTGTTATTCTCTGCCATAAGCCAATTCATATCACCTCTGCCGAAAGTGGGGTAATTGGAACGAACCTTCAAGAGATGTTTGATTGATTTATTAACAACTGATGTGAGAGATTGTGGGTCACCAAGTTTATTTTTTATATCATTCCAATTGAGGTAGCCTCTCACATAATAGCGCGAATCGGTTTTGCCGGTCATTTTCTTATAGCTCTCAAAGAATTCCTCATCATTGAGTTTTGCAAATTCATCACCGTAAAACAGGATTGGCGTACCAGGCAGGGTAAGCATAATACTATAGGCAAGAGCTATTCTGCGATGGTCATGGTCAAGCAGTTCAGCCAATCGGGCGGAGATACCCTCACCTACCCTGAAATCCCATTCCGGTTTTCTGCAATAGTGCCCATGGATAATGGCCCTATCTTCAGGCGTTACCATTTCCAAAGTAAGTTCATCATGCAACCGGAGGAACATGAACCATTGATTATCAGGACCAATGGAAGGTGTAACTGCAGTGCTGAGTATATCTTCAACCGGTTCCGGGTTTTGTACTGCCAGAGCCTTGAATATCATTGGCATAAGCGGGAAATGATAGCCGGCATGACATTCATCATTGTCGCCGAAATATTTCACTACCTCAGCGGGAGGCTGACAAGCTTCAGCCAACAGGAGGGTGTTTGGCCTTACATAATCAAGCACGGCTCTGAAAATCTTCAGAATAGTATGTGTTTCAGGCAGATTCTCACAATTGGTACCATCTTCTTTCCATAAATAAGGAATGGCATCTGCCCTGAAACCATCAAGCCCCTGCTGCAGCCAGAAAAGCAATATTCCAATAACCTCAATAAGGACATCCGGATTCCGATAATTCAAGTCGGGTTGGAACTCAAAGAAGCGGTGGAAGAAATACCACTCACCATCCTTCTCCCAATTACTGGGCACCATTCCCTTGAACAGAAGTCTTGTCTCCTTGTACTTGTTGGTATCCTTGTTCCAGATATAATAATCCCTATAAGGATTATCAGGGCCTTTGCGTGATTCAACAAACCATGGATGCTCCTCACTGGTATGATTCATTGCTATATCAAAAATCACCTTGATACCATATTCATGAGCTTTCTGCAGGAATTTTCTGAATTCAGCCTGTTTCACCTCTTCCTTGGTATCGGCAGGGAATCCAAATAACTCGGGCCTGATGTTTCTATAATCACGTATGTCAAAACCCGCATCTCTCATAGGAGAATCAAGAATAGGAAGAAGCCACAGGCAGGTAATGCCAAGATCATGCAGATGATCAAGTTTACTTATAAGGCCATCAAAAGTGTGGTTGAACAAATCAACATATACTGAATAAACTACAGCATCCTTGTACCACCCTTCAGGTTGCGGTGTATGGTTGTTGCCGGCTTTTGCCCTTTCAACCATGTCAAGCAACTCATTTAATTTGCTGCTATGTGCCGGCGAATAGAGCTTATTCCATTCATAATTGATCTTGTTTTGCACTTCCTTATTCATAATTATAGCGGGTTTTTTCATATTGAATTCACTGAATGCAAATTTAATTTTAAAAATGATGTCAATGTTGGTTGATTGTTTTTTTATCTTCGTATAGGTATGCTACCCGGAAATCTGTTTAATACCAATAAAGTGCTTGAATAGTTCACTAACCAGGTAAAACTGATGACGCGTTCAATAACTATACTATTTTTCATATTCTGCTCCATATGCGCCAATGCACAGATTGGGATATTCAACCTGCCAAACGACAGGAAGCGCATGACTGTTGACTTTGACAATTACGACAACATGGTAGTTGTTGAGGTTATGCTGCAGGATACGCTCCCAATAAGGCTAATACTTGATAGTGGCATTGAAGGGATAATAATTACTGACCGTAGCCTGGTAAATCATCTCGAGCCGGCTTGCCTCAGGTCATTCAAATTAAGTGCACCGGGCACTACCATTACTCTGGATGCCTGTGTTACTCCCTTGCTCAAGTTGAATCTGGGGAATCTGGAACCACTCTACTCCAATGTAATACTGCTGCAGGAGGATGTATTTTCACTTGAATCATTTATTGGCGCTAAAGTACACGGGCTGATAGGGATAGACAAATTCAGGTCAATGATTGTTACCATAAACTATGATAAGAACTTTATTAAATTCACCAGACCAGATGCATTCAAAGTCCCGGTTAAGTCGGAAATTATTCCATTAAGCATAGTCCGCGGCCGGCCCTACATGACCGTACGTGTTGAGCTTGACACCAAAGAAATCAGGAGTTTATGGCTTATGATTGACTCAGGTGCAAACCATCCATTACTGCTGGAAACAGATTCCACAGATACCTACAAACCCCTGGTATCACTTGAAACTACCATCGGAAGAGGGTTGGGCGGAAGCATCAAGGGTGCGTTCATACGATCAGGATGGATGTTATTGGGTAATTCGCGACTTGACAACATAATCACCTCAATATCCAATGAATACATGACGGGCAACCCTGCTGCCCGAAATTTTCGCAATGGCACAATTGGATCAGGTGCCCTCTCCAGATTCATCGTCTCATTTGACTATACCAATAGTCGGCTGATATTAAAAAAAGGATTGAAGTTCGGGAAACCGTTTGAGTATAACATGAGCGGTATCACCATTGAATGTGTAAATGCCGGTTTCAACATTTTCAAGGTAAGTGAGATCATTCCCCAATCACCTGCCTATAATGCCGGAGTTCAGGCTAACGATCTGCTTATCAGCATTAATGGAAAAGCTGCCTTCACCCTTACACTTGGTGAATTAAACGGAATGTTGAGTCGTCACCCCGGAGGCAGCATTACCCTTGTAGTTAATCGTGATGGTGAACTTTTAACCTTCAAATTCAAGTTGGAACGATTGATTTAATGGATAACCATATGGACCATTAATCCACAATTACTAAATTTTAGTAAATTTGGAATTCCTAGGAAAGGCAATTTCCCATTGTCACTAACTTTCAATCTTGCCTTTCTGAAGTCCTGATTTTAAAAACCTTAGTATGAAAAATAAGCTTATTGCCACAATTATGTTATCAGTATTTATTACTGTGTTTTTGACAATTGCCTCCTCTGCCACAGCAGCATCACCTGATTTGGAAATAGAACCACCATTTTGGTGGACCGGGATGAATGATAACAACCTTCAATTATTGATACACTGCAAGGATATTGCCAATACGGAGGTAAGTATAGAATACCCCGGCATAAAGGTACTTGCTGTCAACAAGGTTGAGAACCCAAACTACCTCTTCATTGATCTTTTAATAGAGAACAAAGCCAAGCCTGGCAAGTTCGCCATTGATTTTAAGGAAAACGGAAAGATCAGGGAATCATACTCATACCAACTAAAGCAACGGGAAACAGGTTCTGCTGAACGGAAGGGCTTTTCACCTGCTGATGTTATTTATTTACTTATGCCCGACCGTTTTGCAAATGGAGATCCATCGAACGATAGTCACTCAATGATGCTAGAGGCAGCCGACAGGGGAAATCCTTCAGGTCGACACGGAGGCGATATAAAAGGCATAGTGGATCATCTTCCATACATTAAGGATTTGGGAGTAACCGCCCTATGGATAAATCCATTGCTGGAGAATAATAACAAGGCGTTTACCTACCATGGTTATGCCATTACCGACTTCTACAACATTGATCCGCGCTATGGCAGCAACAGTGATTACGTAAATCTGGTTGAAAAAGCTCATCAACAAGGTATTAAGGTAATAATGGACATGGTATTCAATCACTGCGGCATCAACCACTGGTTTATCAATGACCTTCCCATGAAAGGATGGATACACGAATTTGAAGAGTTTACGCGCTCCAATTTCCGGGCAGAAACACTCACGGATCCTTATGTAGCAGAAACCGACAAAGATAAAATGCTACAGGGGTGGTTTGACACCAACATGCCTGATCTTGACCAACGTAATCCTTATTTGAAAAACTACCTTATTCAAAATAGCATCTGGTGGATTGAATATTCAGGAATAGATGGTATACGCATGGATACCCAACCCTATCCATACAAGGAGATGATGTCAGAATGGGCCAAAAGAGTATTGAAGGAATATCCTTACTTCAACATAGTTGGAGAAGCATGGATGCAAAAAGAGAGTATGACTGCGTACTATCAAAAGGATGCAAAACTGGGTAATGGCTACAATTCAAACATTCCAAGCATCACTGATTTCCCACTTTACAATGCAATAACAAAAGCATTTACCGAACCCGAAGGGTGGAGTGAAGGAATGGCACGCTTATATTATGTACTAGCCCAGGATTTTCTATACACAAACAGTCGATATAACCTGATCTTTGCCGATAATCATGATTTGAATCGCTTTTATTCTTCCATCAACAAGGATTTTGACGCCTTCAGGATGGCGATGACATTTCTGCTTACAACCAGGGGTATACCTGCAATATACTATGGTACAGAATTCCTGATGGAAGGCGAAGAGCATAAAGGACACGGCGAAATACGAAAGGACTTTCCGGGTGGATGGGCAGGTGATACACTCAACCTTTTCACAGCCCAAGGTCGCAATCAGCAGCAAAACGAAGCATTCAGCTATGTTCAAAATCTTCTGAAGTGGAGAGCTGCCAATGATGCCGTTAAATATGGCACACTCAAGCACTATATACCTGAGAATGGAGTTTATGTATATTTCAGGGAATACAATAATCAAAGGGTTATGGTTATTTTAAATAATAGCCAAACATCACAATCCATCCAGACCGCGAGATATAAAGAAAGTCTGAGAGGTGTCATCCATGGAAAGAATGTGATTAGCGGCAAGCCCTTCACATTCAGAAACAGCATACTGCTTGAACCCAGGTCAGCTTTGATCATTGAACTTGAAAATCAATAAAAGCAGGCAATTAATAACTTTATCAAACTCACCGGCACCATCCGGGTTCTCTGCTCACTTAACAATATATGACAACTGTTGCACGAAAGAAAAGGAAGAAGAAATACAAGCTTTCATATAAAAAACTGACATTAACCATCATTGCAGTACTGATATTATTAGTACTGACTCCACCTGTTTTTCGCTACATCAAACACTCCCTGAAATATGGGTTCTCATTGTCACAAAAGAAGCAAAGGGTATATATTGCCAACTTTGGAGTGGAATTGCCATTACGATATAAAATCCATGGCATTGACATTTCTCATCACCAAAAGAGGATTAATTGGACAGATGTTGCGGCTATAGATGTAGATGGCATCAAAATACAATTCGCCTTCATTAAAGCCACTGAAGGCATAACCCGACAGGACCTCCACT
>JAEYXG010000040.1 GCA_023428585.1 Bacteroidota bacterium | reverse complement strand
TCAGTTCTGAGTATCATGCTTTGCTATACGATTCGTTTAGACTGTTTTTAAGTCATCCCAAAATTCTATGGCCCTGCGGGTATGTGGAATTACAATCGTGCCACCAACCAGGTTTGCTATACCTATAATTTCCATAAGTTCAGCTTCTGTAACACCCGTTTCATGACATTTTATCAAATGGTATTTGATGCAGTCATCACATCTTAATACCATAGATGACACTAAACCAAGCATTTCCTTACTTTTAGCCGACAGAGCTCCATCCTCATAACACAACGTGTCAACGCTATAAATTCGTTTTAGAATTTTATTGTTTTCAGCCGACAACAGGCGAGCGTTCATACGTTCACGATAGTCATTGAAGTCTTCAAGTTTTTTACCCATAATAATGGTTCTGAATAAACTTTTCTATATAATTCCTTCTTTCAGGATATCATGCAGATGTAAAACTCCTGCATAGTTGTTATCATCCATAACGAGCATTTGAGTGATATTATTTTTACGCATAACATCCAATGCATCAGCCACCAAGATATCAGCGTCAATGGTTAGGGGATCACGTGTCATTATATCACCGGCTTTAAGGTCTTGAAATGGTATCTCACGGTGTAACATTCTCCTTATATCTCCATCGGTGATGATACCAACAAGGAGGCCTCCTTTCAGAACAGCGGTGGCACCAAGCCTTTTTGATGAAATTTCAAGAATTACGGAGCGCATATCGTCATCTACTTGAACTTCGGGCTTTTCATTATTCTTATAAAGATCTGAAACACGGAGGTAAAGCCTCTTTCCAAGAGCGCCACCCGGATGATATTTGGCGAAATCTTCACGGGTAAAGCCCCTGCATTCTAGCAATGCTACAGCTAAGGCATCACCCATTACAAGTTGTGCCGTTGTACTGGCAGTTGGAGCAAGATTATTTGGACAAGCCTCTCTAAGAACAGTGGTATTAAGGAAATAATCAGCATTATGCGACAAAAAAGAATCAGAATTGCCGGTAAACGCAATTATTTTATTCCCCATTGTCTTGATAAGAGGAATAAGTACTTTAATTTCCGGAGTGTCACCACTTTTTGAAAGACATATCACAATATCTTCATTTCTAATCATACCCAGATCGCCATGAATTGCATCGGCAGCATGCATAAAGATTGAAGGAGTGCCCGTACTGTTGAGCGTGCTAACAAGTTTAGATGCTATGTTGGCGCTCTTTCCTATTCCTGTTACAATAACCCTCCCTTGTGAATTAAGTATAAGATTTACACAGTTTTCAAAATCTTTGGTGAGATAATTGCTTAATTGACTAATGGCAATTGCTTCTTCCTGAATAGTGCGTAAGGCAATGTTTCTTATTTCTTCTGATGTTTTCAACATTTGCTGTTTTAAAATCGTGCAAATATACAACTATAAAAGTGAATCTACTTTTCACCTATTAAAATACGAAAGGTTGAAAATAGAGCAAACTATTTGAAAATTAGTTGTGTATTACATTGAAAAATTTATCAATTTTGCACTCCTTTTGCCGTCTTGTTAAAAAAATAGTGTAGTCGGGAGAACTAGCAGCGCATAATATTGACTCTGACAAGGCAAAAGTTACAGAATGTTTTAAAAATATTTTTCAGCCTTATAAAAGGCCGAAATTTTTATTGTTGTTAAACATAGCAAATTGTAGTCTGAGAGCAGTTCATTATGTTATTAAAATAACCACTTTTTCCTTCAAAAAAAAGTGGAAAATTGCTTGGAATAGATTAAATTTGTTTTAAATGAGTTGTGATGTCAAAAATCCTTGTAATGAGGATTTGCTGATATACTATATTTAACTGACTGTGATGAGTAAAAAGATAGAAAACACTTCGTTAAATGAGCTATTGAAGAAAATATTTGGCTTTGATTCCTTCAAGGGAAATCAGGAAGCTATAATACAAAGCTTACTGGATGGGCACGATACTTTCGTTATAATGCCAACAGGCGGAGGAAAATCAATGTGTTACCAGTTGCCTGCCCTTATTAATAAAGGGACTGCTATCATTATCTCACCATTGATAGCCCTCATGAAAAATCAGGTGGATGCAATTCGGAACTTTGGAGCTGAAAAGGGTATAGCTCATGTCCTCAACTCCTCACTGGGCAAAATGGAAATTGCTGAAGTGCGGAAAGACTTGCTTAGTGGGAAAACAAAGTTATTGTATGTTGCACCAGAGTCTTTGACCAAGGAAGAGAATGTGCAGTTCTTTAAGGAAATTGACATCTCCTTCTTTGCAATTGATGAAGCCCATTGTATTTCAGAGTGGGGACATGATTTCAGGCCTGAGTACCGACGCCTCCGTCCTATTATTGAATCTATTGGTAAGAGGGTGCCTATTATTGCCCTTACTGCAACTGCCACACCCAAGGTGCAACAGGACATTCAGAAGAACCTGAATATGCAGGATGCAAATCTTTTCATCTCATCCTTTAATCGCCCCAATTTATATTATGAGGTACGGCCTAAAGGTGAAGATGCCATTAAGGATATAATTAAATACATCAAGTCACAGCCAGGTAAATCAGGAATAGTATACTGCCTGAGCCGTAAAAAAGTGGAAGAGCTTGCTGAAACCCTGCAAGTGAATGGCATTAAAGCATTACCTTATCATGCAGGTCTTGACTCACAAACCCGGGTAATGAATCAGGATAAATTCCTGATGGAAGAGATTGATGTAATAGTTGCAACTATTGCTTTCGGAATGGGTATTGATAAACCTGATGTCAGGTATGTTATTCATCACGATATACCTAAAAGCCTTGAAGGTTATTACCAGGAAACCGGTCGCGCCGGTCGTGACGATGGTGAAGGTAATTGCATTGCATTTTATAGCTATGATGATATCCAGAAACTTGAAAAGTTCAATAAAAACAAACAAGTGGCTGAACAGGAAATTGCCAGTCAACTTCTTCTAGAAACTGTTGCATATGCTGAATCATCGGTTTGTAGACGCAAACAACTGCTTCATTATTTTGGCGAGGTCTATCATGAAGACAACTGTGGTAGTTGTGACAATTGCACACACCCGAAAACCAAGTTTGAAGGAATGGAAGCTGTTGAACTCGTTCTGGAGACCATACTGGCAGTCAAGCAGTTGTTTAAAGCAAAACATATAATTGGAGTTATTACCGGGAAATTGTCTGCCAATAATAAATCCTTTAAACACAATCAGTTGGAGGTATTTGGTAAAGGTAGTGATCATGATGATAAGTACTGGAATGCTGTTATACGGCAAATGCTAATTGAACGCCTCCTGGTAAAGGATATTGAGAATTATGGACTTCTTAAGGTTACACCCGAAGGACATAAATTCCTAAAGAAACCTCACTCAATTATGCTTACTCGTGATCATGATTACGAAAATGCGGAAGAAGAGGATTTCTTTGCCGGGGGAGGTGTGAAAACAAGTACTGCCGATAAGGTCCTATTTACAATGCTGAAGGATTTGAGAAAAGAGATTTCACGGAAAGAAAACCTGCCTCCGTTTGTTATCTTCCAGGATCCCTCACTCGAAGATATGGCTATCCAATATCCTATTACAGTTGATGAATTAAAACAAATTACCGGTGTAGGATCTGGCAAGGCAATTAAATATGGCGAACCATTCCTTGAGCTTATCAAGTCATACGTTGAAGAAAATGAAATTATCAGGCCAATGGATATGGTTGTTAAGTCGGTTGTCAACAAATCAGGCTTGAAAGTTTATATTATTCAGAACATTGACCGAAAGATTTCGCTTGAAGATATTGCTATGGCTAAGAATATGACCATTAGTGAACTGCTAACTGAAATTGAAAGGATTGTTTCCTCCGGCACCAAACTTGACCTTAGCTACTATGTCAATGAGTATGTGGATCCTTATCACCAGGAAGAAATATACGATTACTTCAGGGAGGCCGAAAGCGATTCAATAAATGAGGCCTTGGTGGAATTGGGTGAAGATGAATTTACAGAAGACGAAATTCGACTGATGCGAATAAAATTCATGTCAGATCTTGGAAATTAGTTGTTTTTATTTTTAACCCTTGCCACACGAAAGATAATAAATATGACCTTTGTTATCTTTAATACGAGTAACCATGCCATTGTTTGGCAATGGTTCAAACCAAGAATTTTAATCTATTTTGTAACTAAATAACAATCAATCATGGAGGATGCAACTTTATTGAATGTGAACCAACCCGAAAAGCCTAAAAGTAATATTAATCTAATACTTACCATTGTTAACATTATCCTTCTATTAGGATTGGTTATCTTATACTTTATAGTTTTGAAAGCTGATAAAGAGCCTTCAGCCGCTTTACAGAAAGCATCAACTGGTAGTGTTTCACTAGCCTATGTCAACAGTGATACTATTCTTGCCAATTATATGCTTGTTAAACAGATGCGTGATGAACTGGAGAAAAGTTCAGCCCAATATGAGAAGGAACTCCAGAATAAGCAAAGTGCATTTGAAAAGGATGCTGCCTATTTCCAAGATCAGGTGAATAAGAAAACCATATCAGAGGCTTCAGCTCAAGAAGTATACAGCAGCCTGATGGCAGAGCAACAGAAATTGTATGATCTGCGCGAAAAATATTCCACTGATCTGGCAAAAAAGGAATTCGATATGAATCAACTGCTGCTTGATAGTCTCAATAATTTTCTTGCCAGATATAACAGGAAGATGAATTTTGATTACATATTCTCATACAACAAAGGTGGAAGCATTCTTGCAGCAAATGACTCACTTGACCTTACTGATGAAGTCATTCAGTTATTGAATGCTGAATTTGAAAAGAAGGAAAAGTAAAAATGAAATACGCATTTTTTTACTTGTTATCGGTTCTTGCTTTGCTTGCCTTCACACAATGTAAACAGGATGAAACAAGTAAGCTAAGTAAAGAACAGATTATTGATCGTGAATCTATGATCCACCTTATGGCGGATATGGAGATTACTGAAGCAGCACTGAAATTCAAGCAAACCAAGATGAAGTATGACAGCGTCAGGATTCTGTCAAATATGGCGTTCGATTCCCTTTATCTTTATTATAATACTACTCCCGAGCTTTTTAAGGAGAATTTGAAGTACTATCAATATGATATGGAGGATTTTCAGGAAATGCTTGAAGAAAAGATCAACCTGATTTCGCGAAAAAATGATAGTATATCTGTAGAACCTGTTAAAATAGATACCGGCAGTGTTGATGATAAAACAACTGGTGATGTCTAAAAGGGAATTGATAGTACAAAAACGGTAAAAGCCAACTTGAGATCAGTGCCCGTAAAGAAATAGGAATATTGGTTGTATCAGTAAATACTTAGTGTTTGCAAGGGCTTCCGATATCCGTTACTTTGTCGCTATTGCTTTAAAATCTTCACTATCGCCGCCACCTGTAATGGTATATTCCCAATCCATCCGTTCAGATGAAGACATGGAACCTGACCCACTGATAGTCATACCGGGGTATATCTCTTGTGAAGGAATATAAATATTATTGCTTGTTACAATACCATAGGCACTTATTGAATAACCGAAGTTCCCCATATTTTTCAGCAAGACTTGTGAAGAATTTGATGGATCATAACTGATGGTAACTGAGAAACTGGTGCTGCGTAAGGCAGGTGATTCAGAAAAGATCCATGTTCCTAGAAATTTGTCCCTGCTATCTCCGGAGATGGGATCCAGGTCTTCATCCAATACACATGAACTTAGAATTACAAGGAAAGAGAAAAGAATGGCAAGTCGAGTTTTGAGGTTCATGGCTGAAAGTATTTGAAGTGTTGTTTTTTCAATTATCCGGAGTTAAGTTTATACTTAAAGACTCACATTAACAACAAACAAAAAATATACCAAATAATTCTGCCAAGTTAATGGAGACAATAAGCGTAATGGAAATACTTGATAGAGTTTGAAAGAAAGCCCTAGCCTAATAAAACATCAAGCCTCTCAACAATATTTGTAGCCAGACGGCTGGCGCCAATACGCAGCAAATTCTTTGAAAGCCATTGAGGGCCTAATATTGATTCAACAAGCTTAAGATATAAAATTGCCTGCTCGGGTGATGAAATGCCTCCTGCAGGCTTGAAACCAACAATTTTACCGGTTTTCTCGTGAAATTGCTTGATGGCACTCAGCATTACAAAAGCTACCTCGGGCGATGCTGCCTGCGCTATTTTACCGGTTGATGTTTTAATGAAGTCAGCACCGGCTTTCATTGCAATCATTGAAGCATCAAACACCGCATTCAAATTACCAATCTCACCTGTTTCCAGTATTACCTTTAAATGGACATTATCGCATATTTCACGAATTGAGTGGATTTCATCAAAGACTTCCAGATAATCTCCATTAAGGAATTTGCCTCTTGATATAACCATATCAATTTCATCAGCCCCCTCATCAATAGCATACTGGATTTCAGCAAGCTTGATATGTATGGGTGATTGACCTGAAGGGAAGGCTCCTGCAACGCTGGCTACATTGATTGATGTGCCGGTGAGTAAAGATTTTGCCTGGCGTACAAAAACCGGATAAACGCAAACGGCTGCTACATTTGGCAAGCCTTTTGCCTCAAAGCTTTTTGCCTTATTGCACAAATTGGTAATAGTGATGCCGTTGTCACTTCCTTCCAGTGTAGTCAGGTCAAGAATACTCAACGCAAAGCGAAGTGTCTCAACCTCTGTATTGAAAAACTGTGAATTGCTTTGTGCTATCTTGTTTATACTTTCGGTTACAGCATCCTGGCTGAAAGGTTTATTCCGTGGCATTTTCTATATTTATTGACAAAAATAGTAATTATTATTTTTACGTTCCATGGTTTGTTAGCTTAATCTATTTCAGTAGGATCCCATCCGGTGGCTAGCCCTGAATTCAATTGGTCAAGTATTTCCATATCATCATTATTTATCTCGAAATCAAAAACCTGAATATTTTCAGCTATTCTTGATGTTACTGATGATTTTGGGATTACTGCAAAGCCCCGCTGAATGCCCCATCTTAATAGAAGTTGAGCAGAATTCCTTTTATATTTTGCAGCCATCTTAACAAGCAACGGATCTTTTAGCTTCTCACCTTTAGTCAATGGGCTATATGCAATAGGAAGTATATTGTGTTGTCGGCATATATTGATAGTATCAATGCGGTTCCCATATATATAGGGATGCAATTCAAGTTGGTTAACGGCAGGTTTTATTTTACAGTAACCAAGAAGTTCTTCCAGGTGATGCAACATATAGTTACTGACTCCTATGGCTCTGCACTTGCCCTCATTATACAAGGTTTCGAGAGCTCTCCATGTATCTTTGCGCTTACCTATTACAGGCCAATGAATTAAATATAAATCCAGATAGTCAAGATTCAACTTGTGAAGGCTTGCATGAAAAGCCTTGATAGTTTGATCATATCCCTGATCAGAATTCCACACTTTTGTGGTTACGAATAACTGTTCACGGGGAATAATACCTGAATTGACAGCATTGCCTACCACTCGTTCATTATTATATATTCTGGCAGTGTCAATATGCCTGTATCCAATACTGATGGCATATTCAATTGCCTTTTGTGATAATTCACTATCAGGCATCTTGTATACGCCCAATCCGGCTACCGGAATCTTAATGCCATTATTTAAGGTGAAAACACGAATATTAGACATTCTTTTCAATGTTTTTATGCCCTATGCAAAGTTCATAGAAGTTCAATACAAAAATACATTATTAAGTATCAAATGGATAAACTCCTAACTTAGCAAAAAAAATATCAGTCAAATGAAAGTTGCTGTTTTTGGCAGAATGTTCACTGATGACAGGTTCAGTTATATGCAGTTACTCATTGATAAACTGCAGAATGAAGGTATTGAAGTTATGATATCTGAGGATTTCTATGAATTCATAAGAACCGGCATTGTAATCAAGGATTCGGTTGATACATTCAATAAGCAATCAGACTTGTCCGGATTGGTCGACTATCTAATCTCCGTCGGAGGTGATGGTACCATGCTTGATGCTATCACTTATGTTGGTAATTCAGGCATACCGGTTATGGGAATTAATTTGGGCAGAATGGGCTTTTTGTCTGCCATACATCGGGATAATATTTCAGAAGCAATTGATGCCTTGATACATAAAACCTATAGAATTGATAAGAGGTCACTACTCCGACTAGAAACAAACAATAATCTTTTTGGCGATTATAACTATGCATTAAATGAATTGACAATAAATAAAAAGGATACAGGATCAATGATTCTTGTCTCTGTATATGTTGACAATATACTACTAAATGCATATTGGGGTGATGGAGTAATCATAGCTACACCAACAGGTTCCACCGCTTATTCATTAAGTTGCAATGGCCCAATACTTTCACCCAGTAGTGAGAATTTCGTTATAACACCAATTGCAACGCACAATTTAACAGTGAGGCCAGTCGTTATTCCGGATAAGAGTGAATTAAGAGTCAGAATTGAAGGGCGAAAGTCGCAATTCCTTGTGGGGCTTGACAGTAGATACGAAACAGTGGAAGCTGACACAGAGATGCTAGTACGCAAGGAGAACTTCCAGATAAACCTGGTTCAATGCCTGAATGACAACTTCTTCACTACCATCAGGCAGAAACTTATGTGGGGACGTGATATTCGCATCTGAATTGGCCATTAATAGCTTTCTTTTAATTTCAGCCGGTTTTTTTGCTATTTTTGCAAACTCAAATAAATGTTTATCAGCCGATAAGTTGTAAATTTTATTTTATTATGGACGTTAATGCGCTCAACATGAATCAATTTTCGGCTTCAGCTATTATGAAAGCATTCATTTTTCCTGTACTGTTACTTTTTGCACTTGCCGGAAAGGCTCAAAGCTATGGTGAGATAGGAGTCTTTGGTGGTGGATCATACTATGTGGGAGATCTTAATCCAGGCAAACATTTCCTAATGACCAAACCGGCATTTGGAGCATTCGTTCGCCACAATTTTAATGAGAGGTTAGCTATAAAGGTTGCCGGTTCATTCGGCGTAGTTGAAGGTGATGATGCCATATCAAAGGCTAATACTGACCGTAACCTCAACTTTAAAAGCAATATTACCGATGTCTCTGCCACTTTTGAAATTAATTTCTTCGAGTATTTTATCGGGAGCCTTAGGCATTATATTACACCTTATATGTTTGGAGGTGCGGGTATCGTGGCTTTTAATCCCAAAGGTCTTTATGATGGTGAATGGTATGAACTACAGCCTATGGGCACAGAAGGACAGTTGAGTGACCTCTATCCAGAACGTGACCCTTACAGAAGGCTTGCTTTCAATATACCTTTTGGTGTAGGTGTTAAATACAGTTTAAGTGATTTTGTTGGGATATCCTTTCATTGGAGCATGCACAAATCATATACTGATTACATGGATGATGTTAGCATGACTTACTACCTTAATCTTGCCAACAGTAGTCCCAGTGATACAGGTATCGAAGGATTATTATCTGACCCTACACTTGCACACAATAGCGGAATGCAGCGTGGCAACTCACAGAACAATGATTGGTACTCCTTTGCAGGTGTCAGTGTTTCAATAAAATTCAATTACTCAGGACATAAAAAGTGTCTTAACACTTTTTTGTAAATGGATTAACAATATTTAACAGCAAGGAACCAACGTTATCAATATATCTGACTAATTTTATTTCCTGATTCGAACCCATGGATCTTAAGAGCAAAATAGATACTACACGTTTACCAAAGCACGTTGCCATCATAATGGATGGGAATGGCCGATGGGCAAAAAATAGAGGTGAAGCCAGGGTTTTCGGGCATCAGCATGGCGTGGAATCTGTTCGTCAGGTTGCTACAACTGCAGCTGAATTGGGTATTCGTTACTTAACATTGTATGCTTTCTCCACTGAAAACTGGAAACGTCCTCAATATGAAGTTGATGCCTTAATGGATTTGCTGGTACATACTCTAAGTGATGAGCTTGAAACTTTAATGAAGAATAATATCAGGCTCAAGGCTATAGGCGATCTTTCAGGCTTAAAGCCTGATTGCTTCAATCAGTTGATGCAAACAATGGAACGCACCTCAGGAAATGAACGGATGGACCTCATCCTGGCTCTTAATTATAGTGGCAGGTGGGAAATTACTGAAGCCACCCGTAAGATAACCTTAGAAGTTAAAGCTGGAAATCTTAAATCAGAAGATATTACCGGTGATACCATCGATTCTTATTTAAGTACTGTAGGAATTACTGAACCAGAGCTGCTTATACGTACGGGTGGTGAAAATAGGGTTAGTAATTTTTTATTATGGCAAATAGCTTATTCAGAACTCTACTTTACTCAGGTTTTTTGGCCTGACTTCAGAGATAAGGACTTTTATGAAGCTATTATAGATTACCAAAGCCGTGAACGTCGGTTTGGAATGATTAGTGAACAAATAAATCAAGCATTCGATAAATGAAATTAAAACATCGCCTCCTTACAATTGCCCTGCTCTTTATTTCTCTTACAGCTTCAACGCAAATTCCCCTGGGCGATGATTTGAATCAATTCGATTATTCCTATCCTAAAGAGTATATCATTGGAGGGGTAACTGTAACCGGTGTTCAGTACCTTGATCATAATGTTATTGTAATGCTCTCAGGCCTTCAAGTCGCTGATAGGATTGAAATACCCGGTGAAAAGATTCGTAAAGCCATTGATAAATTATGGTCACAAGGTTTATTCGAAGATATCAGCATTACTGCTTCAAAGATATCTGATGACCTGATATTCCTGAATATTAACCTAACTGAACGCCCCAGATTATCAAAATTCTCTTTTAAGGGTGTCCGCAAGTCAGAAGCCGATGATTTACGTGAAAAAATCAAGCTCGTCAGGAATGATGTGGTTACTGAAAATGTCATAATTCGTACATCCAATATCATAAAGAAGCATTTTACCGATAAAGGGTTCCTGAATACCATTGTTAATATAGAGCATACCCGTGATTCTTCCATAACAAACGATGTTAGTTTGGTTATCAACGTGGATAAGGGATCAAAAGTGAGAATAGATAAGATCAATATCATTGGTAATCAAAAGCTAACTGACACCCAACTAAAGAAAGCACTGAAAGAGACGAAGGAGAAGGGGGTAATTCAACCTTTTAAGATTATTGATAAGTTTATTTTTGGTTTCCCGGGAAAACTGCTTACTTTCAACTCCGACTCAATAATAAATTTCACTACCAATACCGTTAATGACCATCTGAAATTTAGAATCTTCAAAGCTTCCAAGTTTATACGTGAAGATTATAAGGAAGATCTGAATTTATTGGTAGCCCGGTTTAATGATGACGGATTCAGGGATGCTGTGGTTTTAAGAGATAGTGTATATCCTGCATCAGATGGTAAGAATGTCAACCTTGATATATATGTTGAAGAGGGAAACCGTTATTACTTTGGCGATATTAAGTGGATAGGAAATACAAAATATACGGCAAAACAGTTAAGTGAGGTACTTAAAATACGCAAGGGCGATGTCTATAACCAAAGCGAATTGGAAGCCAATCTCAACTATAATCCCAATGGAATTGATATCAGTACACTTTATCTTGATGATGGTTATCTTTTTTTCTCCATTGTTCCTGTTGAAGTAAATGTGGAGAATGATACCATTGATTTGGAAATGCGCATCAGGGAAGGGAAGCAGGCTACCATCAATAAGGTTTCAGTTAAAGGGAATACCCGCACAAATGACCATGTTGTAATGCGTGAGTTGCGAACTCGCCCCGGTCAGCTATTTAGCCGCTCTGATATTATCAGAACTACACGTGAGCTTGCCCAGTTAAGGTATTTTGATCCTGAAAAAATTGTACCGACTCCTATTCCAAATGCTACTGATGGAACGGTTGATATCGAATATAAAGTTGAAGAGACTTCTTCTGACCAGGTTGAATTATCTGGTGGTTGGGGTTACGGACGTGTAGTAGGCACGTTGGGACTGTCATTCAATAATTTCTCAGCCCGTAATTTGTTTAATCCAAAAGCATGGCGTCCAATACCTACAGGCGATGGCCAAAAACTTAGCGTTCGTATGTCGTCTTACGGTAAAGGATATGTGAGTTACAGCGCATCCTTCACTGAGCCATGGTTAGGAGGTCGTAAGCCAAATTCCTTCAGCGTTAGTTATTACCACTCTCTATTCTCCAATGGATTATCAAAGGATAATGAAAACTACTATTCATTTGTGATTGACGGTTTGTCGTTTATGTTAGGTAAGCGACTGGAGTGGCCAGATGATTTCTTTACTTTGGTTCAACGTGTTTCATTACAGAACTATACGCTCAGAAACTATAGTAATATATTTGCTTTTGGCACAGGTACGGGTACTTATCGTAATTATAGCTATGGCGTTACTTTAGGACGTAATTCTGTTGATAGTCCCATATTCCAGCGGTCAGGTTCTGAAATTTCGCTAAGCTTGGATGTTACACCCCCATATTCCCTCTTCAATGATAAGGATTATAAAGCAATGGATGAAGACGACCGCTTTGAGTGGATTGAATACCACAAGTGGAAATTCAATGCTTCCTTATATCGGCAACTAGTTGGTAACCTTGTGTTGAGTGCACGTGTAAAATATGGTTTCCTTGGTTTATATAACAGTGATATAGGTGTTACTCCTTTCGACAGGTTTTACCTTGGGGGTGACGGGCTATCAGGTACAACCAACATGGACGGCCGCGAAGTTATTGGTATGAGGGGTTATTCAAATGAGAGCTTGACTCCTGATTATTATATGAACCGTAATATCGGTGGAACAATTTACAATAAGTCAACACTCGAATTACGTTACCCGTTATCACTCAACCCCAGTGCAACTATATATGCTCTGACTTTTGTGGAAGCAGGTAATTCATGGAGGGAATTCAAGGAATTCAATCCTTTCGCGTTAAAGAGGTCAGCAGGAGTTGGAGTAAGAGTTTACCTTCCAATGTTTGGTCTGTTAGGACTTGACTGGGGTTATGGATTTGATGAAATACCCGGTATACCTACTGCAAACAAGGGCCAGTTTCATTTTTCAATCAACCAGAGTATAGATTAATGACATTATTACCTGACTTTATAATTTATGGCAGGTTTTTTGATAACATTAAGTAGTTTAATAAATCATCTAATCAAAATATTCACCTCAAAAAAGACGGAGGAAACAATGAAACGCTTTCTATTAATAATTGCTGTAGTGATCATGGCAGCATCAACAAGTAAGGCACAGAAGTTTGCATACATTGATAGTGAATTTATTCTGGAGAATATTCCGGAATATGCTGATGCAAAAAAGGAAGTTGACGAACTTTCTATTCAATGGCAACGTGATATAGAAGCAAAATTTGCGGAAATTGATCAGCTTTACAAGAAATTCACTGCCGAGGCAGTGCTATTACCCGATGATATTAAATCAAAACGTGAGCAAGAGATTATTGATAAGGAAAAGGCTGCAAAGGACCTTCAGAAACAGCGCTTTGGAACCGATGGTGACCTGTTCAAACGCAGACAGGAATTAATAAAACCCATTCAGGAGAAAATTGCCGCTGCCCTGGAATCATTGGCAACAACTGAAAACTATGCAGTTATATTTGATAAAGCTGGAAGTGTTTCAATGATGTATGCCAATCCACGATATGACATCAGCGAAGAAGTGCTTGATAAAATGGGTTACTCCTATAAGACAAGGCAATAACAACTTTGGCTGTTTTAACTTTTGTGCGATAATTTTTATATTTCACTTTAATTACTATTTTTGCGAATCATTTTAACCAAACCTTTAACCGAGTACAATGAAACAAATAATTAAAATTTTTCTGGTAATAATTATCGCAGGTGCCGCATTGCAAAGCAGTGCTCAGAAAGCGCAGAAACTTGGTCATATCAATTTTGCCCAGCTGTATGAACTCATGCCTGGCCAGGATAGTATAAGAGCAGAATTTACTACATTCCAGGAACAATTGCAATCGCAATTCCAGGCAATGCAAACCGAGTATGAGAATAAGCTGGCCGATTACCAGGCAAATCAGGCAACTATGTCAAGTATTATCAAACAAACCAAGGAAAAGGAGATACTTGACCTGCAACGTCGTATACAGGAATTCCAGCAAACAGCACAGGAAGAACTTCAGAACAAAGAGAGCGAATTGACCGCTCCTGTTATTGAGAAAGCTCGTAACGCCGTTAAGGATGTTGCTAAAGAAAATGGGTATACTTTCATTTTCAATTCAACTGAAGGCCTGCTATTGTACTCTGAAACAGCTGACGATATTATGGCTCTTGTAAAGAAGAAATTAGGCCTCAAATAATTTGCGGGCTATCTGATAAAAAAAAAGATGTCGCATCTGCGGCATCTTTTTTTTTATCGGTTAATTACCAGGTTATGACCCAATGTTATGGGTAAAGGAGAGATAATCTACAATTCTTTGTTTTCGTCAAATGGTTGAACTTCCTTTACCGGGAAAAACACAGAAGCAAGGATACTTACTGTCAATAACCCAAAGATAACCAGTAATGAAGTCATGATTGGAATTTTGTAAACAGTGCCTGACAGCAGCTTCTTTATACCTACAAATGATAGTATGGCAGCCAATCCATATTTCAGGTATGAAAAATATTTAGTGATGCCCGCAAGTGCAAAATATAGAGCCCTTAAGCCAAGAATTGCAAATACATTTGAGGTAAAGATTATAAAGGTGTCTTTTGAAACAGCTAGAATTGCAGGAATAGAATCCACAGCGAATATCAGATCTGTAAACTCAACAATCAGAAGTACTATAAAAAGGGGAGTGGCAAACAATTTGGCATTGATGCGAACAAAGAATTTGCCTCCGTGCATATCTTGAGTTACCGGAAAGAACCTTGTAAATAACCTGACCAAAGGATTCTTGTCAGGATCAACATCTGCCTTATGGGGTTTGAGCATTGCTATACCTGAATATATAAGGAAAGCACCGAACAAGTAGATAAGCCAATGGAATTTATCTAGAAGTGCAACTCCGGCAAAAATAAATACGGCTCTTAATACCAAGGCTCCAATGATACCCCAGAATAAGACCTTATGCTGGTACTTGGTGTCAACATTGAAAAAACCGAATAGCATGATAAAGACAAACAAATTGTCGACGCTTAAGGATTTTTCAATTAGGTAACCGGCAAGGAACTCCATTGCCTTCACCTTGCCCATGTAGTAATATATGAACACATTGAAGGCAAGTGAAAGGATAATCCATACGGCACTCCATGTAAGGGCTTCTTTCAGCTTAACCTCATGTGCCTTCCTATGAAAAACCCCCAGGTCCAGAACCAGCATCAGCAATACCAATGCTATAAAACCTGCCCACATATAACCGTTTACTTCCATATTTATGATTGTGCTTGTTTACGTTTCTTTTTCCAGATGAAATATCCCATGCCAATTACAATAATTATCACAATACCCCATGTGATTTCAGTATAATAAAGTTTCCAAACTTCTTCATTGGCACCGAAGAAATAACCTAGGCCTGCCAAAATCAGCGTCCAAATGCCGGATCCCAAAAACGTGTAAAAAACAAAACTATGCAGAGGCATTTTAACAAAACCGGCAGGAAGTGAAATAAGTTGCCTGATAACCGGTACCAGCCGCCCAAAGAATGTTGATGCGCGGTCGTATTTGGCAAAGTAATTCTCAGCCCGTTGTATCTGCTCCGGTTTGATCATAAGCATCCGGGCTACCTTGGTGCCGGCCAAACGATATATTAGTGGGCGGCCTAAGTAATAGGCAATGAAATAATTCAATATGGCTCCTACCAAGCTACCTGAAATACTTGCAAAAATCACCAACCAGATGTTCATCTTTCCCTGAGCTGCCAAATATGCGGCTGGCGGGACTACTACCTCTGATGGAAAGGGAATGAATGAGCTTTCAATGGCCATGAGTATGAAAACACCCCAGTAACCCATTCCTTGGGTAATAGCTAATAGAGCATCAACGAATTTTATTAACATGGAAGTGAAAATTTTAGAGACAGATTATATGCTGTGCGGGTTAATATTAATAGGTTGCAAATGTACAAAAAACAGACAACGGAAATTTGGTCCGATGTCTGTTTTTATATTCTGATGATTGGGGTTTCAGAGCCATGGAAATTTATGAGCCCCTTAATCTCTCCTGAGATAGATCATTATGTAATACATTAGTGTTGCCAGTGATGCAAGCGCTGCTATTACGTATGTGTATGCTGCAAGTCGAAGTGCCTCCTGTGCTTTGGGCAATGTGGCAGTTGAAGCTATCCCGCTTCCATCAAGCCATGCTGTAGCACGGCGACTGGCGTCTATCTCAACAGGCAGTGTAATGAAGCTGAAAAGTGTTGTTAATGCAAACAATACTATTCCGGCAAGGAGCAACTGTGGAAAAGTGTTTATCAATAATATTCCACCAAGTAATATCCATTGAACCCACTTGGAAGAAAAGCTTACTATTGGTACCATGGCTGATCGAAACTGCAGCCATGAATATGCATGAGCATGCTGAATGGCATGACCACACTCATGGGCAGCAATTGCAGCCGCTGCAATGCTACGGCCATTATATACGTCAGGACTAAGGTTTACTGTTTTGTGCTGCGGATTATAATGATCCGTTAACTCTCCATTTACCGATAATACTGTTACATCTGTGACGCCATTATCGTATAGCATCTTTTCGGCCACTTCACGACCGCTTAAATTATAGTTGACAGGTATTTTGCTGTATTCACGGAATTTAGATTTCAAGCGCGCGCCTATTGCCCAACTGGCAAGCATGAAAAGTGCAAAAATTAATAAATATCCCATTGCTGTTAATTGTTTGTTTGATTGTTAAACATCAAAAATTCTGCCATACTGAGTAAATTGTCATTATGGCAGTACTCTTATAATGGTTTTATATCTGGTGTTAATGAAACTAAATCTCCTTAACCGGTGTTATTGAATCATCGTGCCAGCTGGCATACATTGTGTAACTCTTTGATATGCGATTTACCTGTCCCTCCAAAAGTGAGGTGTCAATTGACTTGATCTTTTTGGCAGGTATGCCGGCATAAACGCTCCCCGATTCAATTTCTGTCCCCTGTGATACAACAGCACCGGCAGCAATAATTGAATTGCTATGCACAACAACATCGTCCATTACTATGGCTCCCATGCCAATGAGTACATTGTCATGTATAGTACAACCATGAACAATGGCATTATGGGCAATTGAAACATTGTTGCCAATGTTTACGGGTGATTTTTGGTAGGTACAGTGAATAATTGCTCCATCCTGGATATTGACATTGTTGCCTATCTTGATATAATGCACATCACCCCGAACGACGGCATTAAACCAAACACTGCAATTGTCACCCATCTCCACTTCTCCCACAACTGTTGCATTTTCTGCAAAAAAACAGTTTTTGCCTATTTTAGGGTACTTATCTCTTACTCCTCTTATCAACGCCATAGCTATATTATTTTTCAATTACATACAGTAATATCTACATTGGGTCAGGAATAAACCTTAGGATAATCAATTGAATGATGCAATCCTCTGCTTTCCTTTCTATTAGTTGCCATAGTGATAATCAGCGAGGCAACGGAAATCATGTTACGCAGCTCACAGATTTTCTCGGTAAGTACTGACTTTTCGTACAATTCTTCCGTTTCCTGCTCCAGTATCTGGAGTCTGTCGTAGGCTCTTTTTAAACGCAGATTTGAGCGGACAATGCCCACATAATTGGTCATAATGCCCTGCAGTTCCTTAAGCGACTGGGTAATCAGGATCATTTCCTCATTGAATACGGTTCCTTTGGCATCCCAATCGGGTACTTCATTTTTAAATGATATATTCTTATACCCTTCAATAGCCACCAGTGAAGCACGATGTGAGAAGACAAGGGCTTCAAGCAGTGAATTTGAAGCTAAACGATTTGCGCCATGCAGCCCGGTAGAAGCGCATTCGCCTGAAGCAAAGCAGTTCTTTATGCTCGAGCGGGCAAATTGATCTACCTTTATCCCTCCACATGTATAATGAGCCGCAGGTACCACAGGTATCATCATTTTTGTCAAATCAATACCTATGCTAAGGCACTTCGCATAAATGTGGGGGAAGTGGTTCATTATAACATCCATCGTCAGGTGGGTGGCATCAAGACAAACATAATCATCACCACTAATCTTCATTTCATTATCAATGGCACGTGCTACTATGTCCCTGGGAGCGAGTGATAAGCGGGGATCATACTTCTGCATGAATTCCTTACCCTGTTTGTTTTTCAATACAGCACCTGCACCACGCAACGC